>CAIODE010000135.1 GCA_903856875.1 uncultured Burkholderiales bacterium | reverse complement strand
GAGCGATTCAAAGACTTTCCCAAAGACATCAAGGGCAACAACGAATTGCTCAGCCTGATACGTCCTGATGTGATTCGCGATATTCACGAAGGCTACTTGGCGGCTGGCGCCGACATGATTGAAACCAACACCTTTGGTGCCACCACCATTGCGCAAGCCGACTATGACATGGCCGACTTGGCCATTGAAATGAACCATGCTTCGGCTGCATTGGCTCGTGCAGCCTGCGACAAGTTTTCAACGCCCGACAAACCACGTTATGCCTTGGGCGCCTTGGGCCCCACCCCCAAGACCGCCAGCATCAGCCCCGATGTGAACGACCCTGGTGCGCGCAATGTGGACTTTGAAACTTTGAGAAAAGCCTATTACGAGCAAACACAAGCCTTGGTGGAAGGCGGCGTAGACGTGTTGTTGGTGGAAACCATCTTTGACACACTCAATGCCAAAGCCGCGCTGTTTGCCATCGAAGAATATTTTGAAGCCAGTGGTGAGCGCTTGCCCCTCATCATCAGCGGCACCGTGACCGATGCTTCGGGCCGCATCTTGAGCGGCCAAACCGTCACCGCGTTTTGGCACAGCGTGCGCCATGCGCGGCCCTTGGCCATTGGCTTGAACTGCGCATTGGGCGCAACCTTGATGCGCCCCTACATTCAAGAGTTGGCCAAAGTGGCGGGCGACACCTTCATCAGCTGCTACCCCAATGCCGGCTTGCCCAATCCCATGAGCGACACTGGCTTTGATGAAACGCCCGAGGTCACCAGCCGGCTGTTGCATGAATTTGCAGCAGAGGGCTTGGTGAACATTGTGGGCGGGTGCTGCGGTACCACGCCGGATCACATTGGCGCAATTCAAAAGGCAGTCGGGCCCCTTGCGCCAAGGGGATTGCATGTTGGGGCGTTTTACAAAGAAGCCGCGTGAACAAATTGATTTAGCCAGTTAAAATACGCACATTCCCAAGGAGCGTTGCAGCCCGCCAGCCATTTCGGCCGCGGGTCAGGCTTGGGGCTCAATGCGGGGCTTGACCCCCTTTCTATTGCAAACCACGCTCACCTGCGATCCAAGGGGTGAGTTTTGTTGTCTGCTTCCGTTTCTAATGCTGTCTCTCCACTCAAGCTGTCTGGTCTAGAACCCGTCACGATTGGCGCCGACGCTTTGTTTGTGAACATTGGTGAGCGCACCAACGTCACAGGCTCCAAAGCTTTTGCGCGCATGATTTTGAACGGCGAGTACGAGCAAGCTTTGGCCGTGGCCCGACAGCAAGTTGAAAACGGCGCGCAGATCATTGACATCAACATGGACGAAGCCATGTTGGACAGCCAAGCGGCCATGGTTCGTTTTTTGAACCTCATCGCTTCTGAGCCCGATATTTCCCGTGTGCCCATCATGATTGACTCTTCCAAGTGGAGCGTCATTGAAGCCGGTTTGCGCTGCATACAAGGCAAGGGCATCGTCAATTCCATCAGCATGAAAGAAGGCGTTGAAGGCTTCAAACAGCAAGCACTTTTAATCAAACGCTATGGCGCTGCAGCGGTGATCATGGCGTTTGATGAAAAAGGCCAAGCCGATACCTACCAACGTAAGATTGAAATTTGCGAACGCGCCTACCGCGTGTTGGTGGACGAGGTGGACTTTCCGCCTGAAGACATCATTTTTGACCCCAACATTTTTGCCATTGCCACCGGCATTGAAGAGCACAACAACTACGCCGTCGATTTCATTGAAGCTACGCGCTGGATCAAACAGAATTTGCCAGGTGCCAAGGTATCTGGCGGTGTGTCCAATGTGTCTTTTAGTTTTCGCGGCAACGACCCCGTGCGCGAAGCCATTCACACGGTATTTTTGTACCACGCCATTCAAGCGGGCATGGACATGGGCATTGTCAATGCGGGCATGGTGGGTGTGTACGACGAGCTCGAACCCGACTTGCGTGAACGTGTAGAAGACGTGGTCTTGAACCGCCGCCCTGATGCGGGCGAGCGTTTGGTAGAAGTGGCCGAGAACGCCAAAGGCGCAGCCAAAGACGACTCCCAAAAGTTGGCTTGGCGCGGCACATCTGATGCACCTGTTACCGTGTCGGCACGTTTGTCTCATGCCTTAGTGCATGGTATTACCGACTTCATTACCGAAGACACTGAAGAGGCGTACCAAGAAATTCTGGCCAAGAACGGTCGGCCTTTGCATGTGATCGAAGGCCCGCTCATGGACGGCATGAACGTGGTGGGCGATTTGTTTGGCCAAGGCAAGATGTTCTTGCCGCAGGTGGTGAAGTCTGCGCGCGTCATGAAGCAAGCCGTGGCGCATTTAGTGCCCTACATTGAAGAAGAAAAACGCCAACAAGAAGCCGCTGGCCAAGACGTGAAATCCAAGGGCAAAATTGTGATTGCCACCGTGAAGGGCGACGTGCACGACATTGGCAAAAACATTGTGACGGTGGTGCTTCAGTGCAACAACTTCGATGTGGTCAATATGGGCGTGATGGTGCCTTGTCACGAAATTTTGGCCAAGGCCAAAGAAGAAAACGCCGACATCATTGGCTTGTCAGGTCTTATTACCCCCAGCTTGGAAGAGATGCAGTACGTGGCCAGTGAAATGCAAAAAGATGCGCATTTTCGCTTGCGCAAAATGCCCTTGCTGATTGGCGGCGCCACCACCAGCCGCGTGCACACCGCCGTCAAAATTGCACCACACTACGAAGGCCCTGTGGTCTATGTGCCCGATGCGTCACGCAGCGTGAGCGTGGCGCAGGGTTTGTTGTCTGACCGCGCAGCCACTTACATTGACGAGCTCAACGCCGATTACGCCAAAGTGCGTGAAATGCACGCCAACAAAAAACAAACGCCCATGTGGCCCTTGGCTAAAGCGCGCGGCAATAAAACGGCAGTTGACTGGCATGCGTTCAAATCACCCATGCCCAAATTCATTGGCCGCCGAGTCTTCAAGAATTTTGATCTGGCCGAATTGGCGCGCTACATCGATTGGGGCCCTTTCTTTCAAACTTGGGATTTGGCGGGACCCTACCCCGCCATTTTGAAAGACGCGGTGGTGGGCGT
>CAIODE010000134.1 GCA_903856875.1 uncultured Burkholderiales bacterium | reverse complement strand
TTGGTTCTTAAAGCACTTGTTTTTCAGAGCCAAAACAAGGCGGAAATAGCCCAAAAATACTTTCAACAGGCCATGGATTTGGCCCCAGAAGACCCTGAAGTGACCTATCAAATGGCGATTTTTGAATGCCAAAATAAGCATTTTGAAGCGTCATTTGAAAAATTTAAGCGTGCTTCGGATCTTGCCATTGGCCCTGACCAAGCTAAGACGAACTGGATTTGGGGGCAATGTCTGAGGCTAAATAAGCAGTTTGAGGCAGCCAATGCAAGGATGTCGGATGCCTTTGCGCAACAACCTGGCGTGATTTCTGGCGTGCTTGAACTGGTTGACCTCAAAATTCAGCTCGGAAAGATCATAGAAGCTGAGAAAATTCTTGAAAATTTGAATGATTCTCCCTCTGTCAGTGCACAATCGGTGTGGCTCGCTTTGCAACTTGCAGAGCGCCAGAATCAAGCAGTTAAAAAGAAGCATTGGGGCAAGATGTTAGGACTTCATTTTTCAAATTCAGCGCAATGGCGCGCTTATCAGGATGGCGCCCCTCATGACTGAAATCATCGCTGAGGCTTCGCTGCAGCAATCACCTGGCGCCATCTTGCGGTCTGCACGTGAAAAAGCCGGGGTGCATTTGGCGGTGCTGTCTGTGAACCTGAAAGTCAGTATCAAACAACTAGAAGCGCTCGAGGCGGATCGCTTTGAGCACTTGCCCGAGCCAGTTTTTGCCCGCGCATTGGCAGCCAAAGTTTGTCGATTCTTGAAAATCGATTCCGAACCCGTTTTGGCACTCATGCCCCAAATGACCAATGGTTTAAAACCCTTGCAGCTCATTGAATCAGACACCGGAGCTTCATTCAAAATGCACCGAATGGATCTACCCAGTGGCACCCATCATCCAGGACGTAAACTCTGGATCCTGTTTGCGGCCATTTGCTTTTTGATCTGGCTTTACTCCGCCGATTGGCAACTCAATATTTTTCATGCGAATACAAAACCTGAGGTGTCAGAAGTGGTTCCCACCATGCCCCCAGTTCAAGAACAGGTGGCCCCTGATTCAACTCAAACGGATCTTCCGAAGGCCATGGTGTTTGACAGTTCAACACCGGCACCAGACGCCAATCGTCGAAACACACCCACTGACTCAAATCCTCCTACCCTAGAGGTCAAAAAATGATGAAACCTATTGTCATTCCCAAGACTATTTTCGAGGCTATTCCTGCAGCCATTCCTCTCCCTAGACGCAGCCTTCAAGCGCAAGTGGTTTGGGGCCAACGCATTGTGACAGTGGGTGGTCAGGCACCCGTTCGTGTTCAATCTATGACCAACACCGATACCGTTGATGTCATTGGCACGGCCATTCAAGTCAAAGAATTGGCCTTGGCGGGCTCAGAATTGGTAAGAATCACTGTCAACACGCCAGAGGCGGCAGAGGCTGTTCCCCACATCCGTGATCAGCTCGACAAAATGGGCATTGATGTGCCCCTGATTGGTGACTTCCATTACAACGGCCATCGCTTGTTAAGCGATCATCCAGCTTGTGCTGAAGCGCTTTCCAAATACCGAATCAATCCCGGCAATGTTGGAAAAGGTGACAAGCACGATCTTCAATTTGGTCAAATGATTGAAGCTGCCATGCGTTGGAACAAACCTGTTCGAATTGGTGTCAACTGGGGTAGCCTAGACCAAGAGTTGCTGGCCGATTTGATGGACCAAAACAGTCAAAGAAAAATACCCTGGGAATCTCGACAAGTGATGTACGAGGCGCTCATTACGTCGGCCATCACTTCTGCAGACAAGGCGCACGAGATGGGCATGGCTCGAGCTCAAATCATGCTTTCGTGCAAGGTCTCGGGCGTCCAAGATTTGATCGCTGTCTACCGAGAGCTGGGCAGACGCACAGACTACCCTTTGCATTTGGGGCTCACAGAAGCAGGCATGGGAACCAAGGGCACTGTTGGCTCCAGCACGGCTTTGGCCATCTTGCTTCAAGAGGGTATCGGTGACACCATTCGTGTCTCACTCACGCCACAGCCCGGCGAGGCACGCACTCAAGAAGTGGTCATTGCTTCTGAAATTTTGCAGTCTTTGGGCTTGAGAATTTTTGTCCCTAGCGTCACGGCATGTCCAGGTTGTGGCCGCACGACCAGCAGCACATTCCAAGAGCTGGCCAAACAAATTGATGATTTCTTGCGTGCCCAAATGCCTGTTTGGCGCAGCCGTTATCCAGGCGTCGAGCATTTGAAGTTGGCCGTCATGGGCTGCATCGTCAACGGTCCTGGTGAAAGCAAACACGCCGACATCGGTATCAGTTTGCCTGGAACTGGCGAAGCCCCCGCTGCGCCGGTCTTCATCGATGGTGAGAAAAAACTCACCTTGCGTGGAGATAACATTGCCAAAGAATTTCAAACCCTTGTCGAGCAATACATCGACAACCGATTTGGCGGCACTTCAAAAGCTGCCAATTGATTTTTTATGTCTGACATCCAATCCAAAGAAGTTTCTGCCAAAGTGAGCGCGTTTAAAAAACTCACAGCCGTTAAAGGCATGAACGATATCTTGCCAGGTGAGTC
>CAIODE010000133.1 GCA_903856875.1 uncultured Burkholderiales bacterium | reverse complement strand
CCGGACAGCCTATTCACGGCTTGAACATTCGCCTTACCGTAGACGATCAATTCATCATTCACGATGTGCTCACCGACATGGCCCATATTCCTCACCCAGAATGTGACCAAGCACCCCAAGGCATGCACAAATTGATTGGCTGCACCTTGGGCTCAGGCTGGCGTAAAACCATCGATGCCCACATTGGCGGCATTGCCGGTTGCACCCATTTGCGAGAGATGTTGTTCAACATGGCCACCGCGGCCTACCAAACCATTCCGTCTGCGCGTCAATTCAAAAACCAGCAAGCCGGATTACCAGACAAGGTTCCCACCACACCACCGCCACATGTGGGCAAATGCATGTCATGGGCCTTTGACGGGCCCGTGGTGCAACGCCACTACCCCATGTTTTACAGAAAACCGGGTGAATCTTAAGGGCTCAGTCCCTGCGATAATCAGCACTTCCAATGTGCGCCGCAATGGCGCGCACCTTCCATCAGCCCCTGGATATAAACCAGTTACCGCTTGGAGCCTCTTGTGAGCAAAAAAGTATTTATCAAAACCTTCGGTTGCCAAATGAACGAGTACGACTCGGACAAAATGGCCGACGTCATGAAAGCTGCCGAGGGCTACGAGCCCACCCAAGACGTCGAAGAAGCCGACCTCATTTTGTTCAACACCTGCTCGGTGCGTGAACGGGCGCAAGAAAAAGTTTTCAGTGACTTAGGCCGCGTGAAGCACCTGAAAGAGCGCGGTGTCTTGATTGGCGTGGGTGGCTGCGTGGCCAGCCAAGAAGGCGCCGACATCATCAAACGTGCACCTTATGTTGATGTGGTCTTTGGCCCGCAAACTTTGCACCGCTTGCCCGAACTTTTGGCCGCTCGCGCTGCCAAAAAACGCCCGCAAGTCGACATTTCTTTTCCTGAAATTGAAAAGTTTGATCACCTGCCACCCGCCAAGATGGACGGCCCGACCGCCTTCGTGTCCATCATGGAAGGTTGCAGCAAATACTGCAGTTACTGCGTGGTGCCCTACACCCGCGGCGAAGAAGTCAGCCGCCCTTTTGAAGACGTGTTGGTTGAAGTGGCCGGCTTGGCTGAACAGGGCGTGCGCGAAGTCACTTTGCTAGGTCAAAACGTCAATGCCTACCGCGGCAAAATGGGCGACACCGCCGAGGTGGCCGACTTTGCCTTGTTGATTGAATACGTGGCCGACATGCCGGGCATTGAGCGCATTCGCTACACCACCAGCCATCCCAACGAATTTACCCAGCGCCTGATTGATGTCTACGACAAAGTGCCCAAGTTGGTCAGTCACTTGCACTTGCCCGTGCAACACGGCTCCGACAGAATTTTGATGGCCATGAAACGCGGCTACACCGCGATGGAATACAAAAGCACCATTCGCAAACTGCGCGCCATTCGGCCCGACATGGCCATGAGCAGCGATTTCATTGTGGGCTTCCCTGGCGAGACAGACGCAGACTTTGACAAGATGATGAAGCTCATTGATGACGTGGGTTATGACACCAGTTTCAGCTTCATCTTCAGCCCTCGTCCTGGCACGCCTGCGGCCAACTTGCTTGACGAAACCCCGCATGATGTGAAGCTCAAACGCTTGCACCATTTGCAAGCCACCATTGAAGCCAATGTGAAACGCATTGGTGACAGTCGCCTGAACACTGTTCAACGCATTTTGGTAGAACGCCCAGCGCGCAAAGATGCCACTGAAATGGCGGGCCGCACCGAGTGCAACCGGGTTGTCAACTTTCCAGCCGGCCCCAATGGCATGCGCTTGGTGGGTCAGATGGTCGATGTGAGAATTGACACCGCCTTGTCGCATTCATTGCGCGGTGAGTTGGTTCTCACAGAATCAACCCTCTCAACGCTT
>CAIODE010000132.1 GCA_903856875.1 uncultured Burkholderiales bacterium | reverse complement strand
TGCTCACGATCTCACCTTGAATCAGTTGGCCCAGACTCAAAATACGTTTCTGGACAGGGCCTACCGACAACCCTGGATTGCCGACCCTGTCCAGTTGGCGGGCCTTACTTTTCCAAATCGCGTGGGCATGGCAGCAGGCCTTGATAAAAATGCAAGGTGCATGGATGGCCTAGGTGCAATGGGCTTTGGCTTTGTCGAGGTGGGTACAGTGACGCCTCTGCCACAACCGGGCAACGACAAGCCCCGCATGTTCAGACTGCCAGGCGCCAAAGCTTTGATCAACCGCTTGGGCTTTAACAACCAGGGACTCGATGCGTTCGTGGCCAATGTGAAAAAATCCAAGTTCAGAAGTCAAGGTCGATTGCTGGGCTTGAACATTGGCAAGAATGCCATCACCCCCATCGAGCGGGCCACCGACGACTACCTGATTGGTTTGAGTGGTGTGTATGAGCATGCCGACTATGTGACGGTCAACATCTCCAGTCCCAACACCAAGAACCTGCGGTCATTGCAAACCGATGAAGCGCTAGACCAACTCTTGTCAGCCTTGAACGAACGCAAAATGACATTGGCGGACACCTACCAAAAACGCGTGCCTGTCTTTCTCAAAATAGCCCCCGACTTGGACGATGCCCAGGTGGCCGTCATTGCCCAAAGCCTTGTCAAACACCAAATGGATGGCGTGATTGCCACCAACACCACTTTGTCCAGAGATGCTGTGAAAGGCATGCAGCACTGTGATGAAGCTGGCGGCTTGTCGGGCTCGCCTGTTTTGGCGGGCAGCAACCGCGTCATTCGATTGTTGCGCCAGCACCTTGGCCCGCAGTTTCCCATCATTGGCGTGGGCGGTATCCTCAGTGGCTACGATGCTGTGAGCAAAATAGAAGCGGGTGCCGATGTGGTGCAAATCTACACAGGCCTTATTTACAAAGGACCCGCATTGGTTCATGAAGTGGCCAAGGCACTGAAGCAGATCTCTCAACATTAAGGGCTAAGCCAGCTCAGTGTTTCAAGGACTGAGAAACTTCATTGGCAATGGCCAAGGAACTGGTTAGGCCGGGAGATTCAATGCCCAGCAAGTGAACCAAACCAGACACACCATGTGAGGCTGGCCCCATGATGCAGAAATCAGCAGCCTTCTCATGGGGTGCATTGATTTTGGGCCGAATGCCGGCATACGAAGGCATCAGGGCGCCACCTTTGAGGTCAGGCCAATATTTGCGAACCTCGGCATAAAAAGCATCGCCTCGACTTGGGTTGACACTCAAATCATCGGGCGATTCGACCCATTCCACATCGGGTCCAAACTTGGCTTGTCCTGCCATGTCCAAAGTTAAGTGCACACCCAAACCTGCAGCTTCTGGAACCGGGTAAATCAATCTTGAAAAAGGCGATCTTCCCGTGAGGCTGAAGTAGTTGCCTTTGGCGTAATAAGCCAGAGGCAGTGGCGCCAAATTGGATCCCGCAAACTGACGCGCAACCTGGGGAGCAATCAGGCCCGTTGAATTAATCACTTGGTCAGCTAAGAGTTCTGTGCCATCTACAGTGCGAACGATGAACTGCGTTTGCGCTGCCTCGTGCATCACTTGGGCGGACAAAAATTGAGCGTTGAGGGCCAGCATACCGCCTGCATTTTCAAAATCGCCCAAATAACTCAACATCAGGGCATGGCTGTCAATAATGCCCGTGCCAGGGGACCACAGCGCAGCCTCGCATTGCAAGGCCGGCTCCATGGCCTGCGCTTGGGCAGAAGACAACAGGCTCAATTGATCAGCACCCACAACGCCATTGGCACCGGCCTTGGCTTGAATAGAAGCCAATTGGGCAACTTGGGATGCAGAGGTGGCGACAATCAATTTACCGCACTGTTTGTGGGGTATGTAGCGGTCTTGGCAATAGGCGTAGAGCATTTTTCGGCCCGCGACGCAAAGTTTTGCTTTCAAAGAACCCTCTGGGTAGTAGATGCCCGCGTGAATCACTTCACTGTTGCGTGAGCTGGTGCCTGTTCCAAAGGCATCTGCCGCTTCCAAGAGCAGCACCTCCCGGCCTTCAAGGGCCAACTGGCGTGCAACGGCCAAGCCCACCACGCCAGCCCCTAAAACAACGGTTTGAATTCGATCCATGCCCTATTCTCGCTGACACACGCACGACAGTTCAAATTGAATCTTGCAGGCAAACTACTTTTTTTAATAATTGAACCAACACACCAAGGAGACCCATGAAGCTTTTCAACTTGCACAACAAAGTAGCCATCGTCACAGGCGCCAGTCGCGGCATTGGCCGATCTATAGCCTTTCAATTGGCGCGGGCCGGCGCCAAGGTCGTGATCTCCAGTCGAAAGCAAGATGCCTGCGAGGCTGTGGTCAAAGAAATTCAAGCGGAAGGCGGCACGGCCATGGCCATCAGCGCCAGCATCGCCGTGAAAGAGCAGTTGCAGAACCTGGTACAAAAAACCCGCGAGACTTGGGGACCCATTGACATCTTGGTTTGCAATGCCGCCAGCAACCCCTACTATGGCCCCACCACGGGCATGAGCGATGAAATCTTCAACAAGGTCATGCACAACAACGTTCTGTCTAGCTCGTGGCTTTGCACCATGGTCTATCCGGACATGAAAGCGCAAAAGGATGGCGCCATTGTGTTGGTCTCATCTGTGGGAGGTTTGCACGGCTCATCTGTCATTGGCGCATACAACATTTCCAAAGCCGCCGACATGCAATTGGCTCGCAACTTGGCGGTGGAATGGGGGCCCGACAACATCCGCGTCAATTGCATTGCACCTGGCCTCATTCGAACAGCCTTTGCCAAGGCCCTGACCGACGACCCTGTCAAAGCAGGCATGGTAGAAAATGAAACACCCTTGCGCCGAATTGGAGAGCCTGATGACATTGGCGGTATCGCGGTTTTATTGGCCAGCGCCGCTGGCAAGTACATCACCGGTCAAACCATTGTGGCCGATGGCGGCATGATGATTCGGTGAACTTGTTTCACCAAGAAAAAAGCCCAGTGCACTGCACTGGGCTTTTTTGATGGGGTGGAG
>CAIODE010000131.1 GCA_903856875.1 uncultured Burkholderiales bacterium | reverse complement strand
TTGAGCCACGCCTCGACATCGCGGCTGGCTTCATCAGCGCGTCGCTCGTTGGCACTGCAATGCAGACCGGCTGCTTCCCAAGCTTGCTGTTCGACGGGCGACATTTTGATGCGCGGTGCATCGCCCATTTGAGCGCCAGCTTTGTTTTTCTGCAAACGTTTGGCCAGTTTGGCCTGCGCTTCACCTGGCAATGGCAAGGCAGGCAACTGGTATTTCTTATGCGCCAAAATGGCTTTGATCACACGGTGTACCAGCAAGTCGGGATAGCGTCGAATAGGGCTGGTAAAGTGCGTGTAGGCTTCGTATGCCAAGCCAAAGTGACCGCTGTTGATGGGCGTGTAAATGGCTTGCTGCATAGAGCGCAATAGCATGGTGTGAATTTGCTGCGCGTCTGGCCTTTCCTTGGTGGCCTGTGCAATGTGTTGAAACTCACTTGGCTTTGGCTCATCACTGACGGTATAGGGCAAGCCCAAGGCCTTCAAGTAATTGCGCAGCAAATCTTTCTTCTCGGGCGTGGGGCCTTCGTGTACTCGGAACAAACCAGGATGCTTGCTGTTCTGAATAAAGTCAGCACTGCACACGTTGGCTGCCAACATGGCTTCTTCAATGAGACGGTGCGCTTCAGTGCGAACACGCGGCACAATTTTGTCAATGCGACCGTTGTCATCGCAAATGATTTGCGTTTCAGTGGTCTCAAAATCGACAGCGCCACGAACCGCACGCGATGCCAACAAAGCCCGGTAGACGTCGTGCAAATTGAGCAAATCGTTCACGCGGGCTTTGCGCTTGATGGCCTCGGGGCCACGTGTATTCGCCAAGATAGCAGCGACTTCGGTGTAAGTGAATCGCGCATGGCTGTACATCACAGCGGGGTAAAACTGATAGGCGTGAATATCACCTTTGGCCGTGATCAGCATGTCGCACACCATGCACAAACGCTCTACTTCAGGATTGAGTGAACACAAACCATTGGAGAGTTTTTCGGGCAGCATGGGAATGACGCGGCGCGGAAAATAGACACTGGTAGCCCGATCGTACGCGTCAATGTCAATGGCGCTGCCTGTGGTCACAGAGTTGCTGACATCGGCAATGGCCACGAGCAAACGCCAGCCTTTGGTCTTGCCAATTTTGGCGGGCTCGCAATACACCGCATCGTCAAAGTCGCGCGCATCTTCACCGTCAATGGTGACCAAAGAGATATCGGTTAAGTCAATGCGGTCTTTGGAATCTTGCGGCCGAACTTTGTCGGGCAACTCGCGCGCCAATTCCAAACACGCTGCAGAGAATTCGTGCGGCACACTGTATTTGCGAACTGCAATGTCAATCTCCATACCGGGGTCGTCAATTTCGCCCAGTACTTCTTTCACACGGCCGACAGGTTGGCCAAACAATGCAGGCGGTTCAGTGAGTTCAACCACCACCACTTGACCCGGCTTGCCTGTGCCAATGCCTACTTTGGGAATGAGAATATCTTGGCCATAACGCTTGTCTTCAGGCGCCACA
>CAIODE010000130.1 GCA_903856875.1 uncultured Burkholderiales bacterium | reverse complement strand
GACGCTACAAAATGAACTTCATGTTTCCGATGAAGTGATCGGCGCAGGCGCTTCTTTTCTGCGGCCTTCCCGTCTTGCAATCCAAACAGTGGACACCAGAATGACTGCAGCACCCAGCCAAGTCCATTGACTTGGAAAATCGCCAAACACCAACCAGCCCAAAAGGGAAGCCCACACCAAGTCTAAGAATCTGAGTGATTGCGTGGCAGAAATATCGGCCACACTGAAGGCCTTGGTCAGGCTGTAATGGCCGATGGTGCCCAGCACGCCTGCCACCATAAAACCACCCCACTGCCAAAGCGTAGGCGCTTGCCAATTCATCCAAGCCAAAGGCAAGCTGAACAAAGTCACGGTGATCGATTGCCACATCACAATGACGCCAGGCTTTTCTGTTCGGGTGAGGTGCTTTGTAATGAGGAAAGAAGCCGCAAATACAGGTGATGAAGCCAGCATGACCAAGTTGTACCACCCCCCCGCTCCCGACAAGTTGGGAATCACCACCACCAACACGCCTGCAAAGCCAATCGCTGCCGCGATCCAGCGGTCTTTGCGCATGGGTTCGCCCAAGAACCAAGCAGCACCCAACATGATGAAAATAGGACCTGTGAAGCCAATGGCCGTCATGTCCGCCAAGGGGATTTGGGGCAATGCAATGAACCACAACATCAAACCAACGGTGTGCACGCCGCCGCGCCAAAATTGGCCTTTCATGTCGACAGGCACATAGGCGGCCAAGCCTTGATGCCAAAGCAATGGCAACATGATCAAGAGGCCGCAAAAATACCTGAGAAACTGCGCTTCAAACGGGTCCATTTGCATGGCAAAGGATCGCGCAATGGTGTTCAACAAGGAGAACGCCAAGCCGCCCAGTGCCATCCATGCCATGCCCCGAACGGGGGCTGGCAAGCGTTCAAAACGACGGGTGTTTTGGAGACGCGCGAGAGTTAAAAATCGCTGAAGTGAGGTGGGAACAAATCTGGACACCCATGGACTATAAAGGACGGCCGTATGAGGCTAAGTCTCATGGGTTACCTGAGTCTTGCCTTAACTGTTTTGCAAAGCAGCAATGCGCTCTTCAATGGGCGGGTGCGTTGAAAACAACTGGCCAATGCCACCCGCAATGCCCATGGCCGCCACACTCTTGGGCAAGTCGGCTGTGCTTAGACCACCCAAACGAGCCAAGGCATTCACCATGGGTTGTTTGCGCCCCATCAAATCGGCTGCACCAGCGTCTGCTCGGAATTCGCGGTGACGGCTGAACCAGGCCACCACAATGGCTGCGGCAAAGCCCAACAAAATGTCTAAGACGATGGTGGTAATCCAGTACCCCATGCCAGGGCCTGTATTTTCTTCGTCGTTTTTGCGCAAGAAGCTGTCGACAGCGTAGCCAATGACACGCGACAAGAACACCACAAAGGTGTTCATCACGCCTTGAATGAGGGTCATGGTGACCATGTCACCGTTGGCAATGTGCGCCACTTCGTGGGCCAAGACAGCTTCGATTTCCTCGTGGTTCATGTTTTGCAACAGGCCTGTCGATACAGCCACCAAGGCCGAGTTTTTAAAGGCACCGGTTGCAAAGGCGTTGGGGTCACCTTCAAAAATACCCACCTCAGGCGTGCCAATGCTCGCCTTGTCGGCCAGTTTTTGCACGGTGTCGACCAACCACTTTTCGTCGGCATTGCTAGGCTGCGCAATGACTTGGACACCCGAACTCCACTTGGCCACAGGCTTGCTAATGAGCAAGGAAATGATGGCACCCCCAAAGCCCATGATCAGGGCATAACCCAAAAGTGCGCCCAAGTTCAAACCATTGGACGTGAGGAATCGGTTAACGCCCAACAAACTGGCGACCATACCCAAAACCAACACCACAGCCAAGTTGGTCAAGACAAACAAAATGATGCGTTTCATGAGGAATTTAAATTCACCACCCAGCGAATGCCAAGTGCACAGTGCGAATGTTAGGGGGGACGCCAACAAAATCAAGTGCGGGCATTTAATTCCTCAAAATAGAACGGAATTAACTTGCTTTGGGCCTGCGAAAGACCTGCGCATCGGCATAAAAATCGGCGTTTTCATTGGGGGGCCACCAACGTGGAAATCCCAAAACAGGTGTTGGCAAGAAAGGTTTTGTAGCCAGTTTTTCAAGCTGCAGGTCTTGCGCCAACCAAGCATCCCACTCAGACAAAGGCAGCTCTGAAGGGACTCGCCATAAATGCACCGTGATGGCCTTGTAGGGTTTGACCAGTTTTTCTAAAGCAGCATGGCCAAATATGACAACTTGAGCTGCTTGCCAACTGGGTCTCAGTTTGACAAATGCCGTCTGCCAATCACGCGCTTTGAAAGCGTCCCAAATTGAGTCTGGCAATTGAATGAGGGCCGCATTTTCATCAAATACCGTCACGGCATCACGCACTGACCCGCGCACCGCGCCCACACCTTGCGCTCGAATGGCGTCTGCTTGAACTTGGTTCAATCTTTTTTTGGCCAAGGGAAATTTCAGCCAACACAGCGCATTGAAAAAGTCGTGCAAGCCATCGCGCGTGGGAACCGTTTGCGTGTCGTAGATGAACTGCTCGTAAGCCTGCCCATCTGGCAAAGCCGAATGCGACACGAACTGAACCGAACAAGTTGACTCGGTCTTTGCACCTTGCAAGCTGTCATGTTGCTTGAGCAAATGCAGGGATGCATTGCAGGCTTGCTCAACCGAGGCACCTTGCGCCACTTGCTTCGCAATCCACTCACCTTGCTCGCGCCAAGGCCTAAGCCATGGCGCCGTCCAATCTATGTCGCTTAGGCCATGCGCCATGGCAAGGCTTCGCCAGACCGAAGGGGCTTGAGCTCAGTTTCGCCAAAGGGGTAGCTTTCTGGAGGTGTCCAAGACTCTCGCTTCAAGGTGATTTGGCCCTGGTTGCGGGGCAAGCCATAAAAGTCGGCGCCATTGAAACTGGCAAAGGCTTCCAATTGATCCAATTTGCCTACGCTGTCGAAAGCCTCGGCATACATTTCCATGGCGGCGTGTGCGGTGTAACAACCCGCACAGCCAGAAGCGTGTTCTTTCAAATGAGCAGGGTGAGGCGCACTGTCGGTGCCCAAGAAAAATCGGGCATTGCCTGAAGTGGCGGCATGCAGCAAAGCCACACGGTGTGTTTCTCGTTTGAGCACAGGCAAGCAATAGTAATGCGGCCGAATACCGCCCGTGAAAATGGCATTGCGGTTGTACAGCAAGTGGTGCGCCGTAAGCGTAGCAGCCATGAAGCGATCGGCAGACATCACATAGTCTGCGGCGTCTTTGGTGGTGATGTGCTCAAACACAATTTTGAGTTCAGGGAAATCACGGCGCAATGGCATGAGCTGCGTTTCAATGAATACGGCTTCACGGTCAAACAAATCAATGTCGCTGCTGGTGACTTCGCCGTGCACCAGCAAGAGCATGCCCACTTTTTGCATGGCTGCCAGCGTGGGGTAAATCTTTTTCAAATCGGTCACGCCTGCATCGCTGTTGGTGGTGGCGCCTGCAGGGTACAACTTGCATGCCACCACGCCAGCGGCTTTGGCCTTGACAATTTCTTCGGGCGGCAAATTGTCCGTGAGGTACAAAGTCATGAGCGGTTCAAAATCAACACCCTTAGGAACTGCAGCCACGATGCGTGCTTTGTATTCAAGTGCCAAAGCTGCCGTGGTGACGGGCGGCTTCAAATTGGGCATGATGATGGCACGGCCAAATTG
>CAIODE010000129.1 GCA_903856875.1 uncultured Burkholderiales bacterium | reverse complement strand
GAATCATTCCAATTTAAAGTGCATCAAGCGCCAGTTCCAAGCCTGAAATGAAGGCATCTTCCACACGGTGGCCTATGCACCAGTCACCGCACAAGCCGATGCCTTGCTTTTTGCTCAGCATGTGCGTGGCACCCAGCCCTTGCAGTGTTTTGGCATAACGCCAGCGGTGTACCTCAGCATGTGCTGGCGTAGCGCGAATGCCCGTGATTTCTGAAAATGCTTTGAGCAATTTGGCTTGAACACGTTCGGGTGCATCTTCTAGATGTTCTTGCGACCAAGCCGCACTGGCTTGCACAGTCCAGCGTTCTACAAGTTCGCGGCCTGGTTTGGATGATTCACGCGCCAACCACGCCACGCGGTGATGCACGCTTCTTGCTGCATTCCACTGAGGGCCCAAGGTGATGAGGCCGGGTTGGGCTGCATTGGGAAATGCCACCATGAGGGTCCAGCAAGGCGCCACTTGGACCTTGCTCAAATCTGCTGCGTTTTCCATTTTGATTTTGGAGGTCCGTAACAGGTCAATGGCCTGATCTGAAGGGATGGCCAACAAGACTTGGTCGAAACCGCTGAAAACCGACTGAGCACCTTCAGGTTCTTCGCTTTGCAGTTGCCAGAGTTCGGGGTGCAAGGTGTCGCGTTCAATTTTGAACACCTTCGATTCAAAGTGAATGGTGTCGGTCTTTACCAATGGCTGAGCCCAAGCTCTGACCAATGCGTTCATGCCGGGGGTAGCGACCCAATGTTTGTCATGCGTGTTGCGCGCAGCTTCCACAACCCGACCCATGGCGTCCAAAACGCGAACGGCATTGGCGCTCCAAGGTTTGCAAATGTTGGGTGTGGTGGCCAAGGCTTGCGCAAAGCGAGAGTCACGCACAGTGAAATACTGCGCGCCATGATCGAAGCTGCCGTAGTTGGATAAGCGAGTGGAAATTCGTCCACTGGCGCCTTTGCTTTTTTCGAAAACGGTGACGCGGTGGCCGGCTTGCATCAAGGTGCGCGCGCAAGCAATGCCCGCCATGCCGGCACCGATGACGGCAAAATTTTGAACTGGTTTTGTCTGGGTGTTTATTTTTGTCATGGGGGTACTCTACACGCGATGGTGGGGTTGGAGCAATGCTTGTTTGGTTCTGTCTTGATTCAACTGCAACAACCACCAACTTAATGCATGGCCAATGTTTTTGCCATGGGGATTTCGCCAAGCATATTCAACGGGGCTGATGCGCTGCACGCGGCTGACTTTTTTGGCCACCAGGCGGCCAGTCTCTAAATAAGGCTTTGCCAAGCTTTCGGGCAAGAACCCGCCGCCCAAGCCTCTGAGTTGTGCTTCCAATTTGCTGGGCATGTCTGGCACGGTCAAAACGTCTTGACCGCCCAACAGACCAATGGTGACACCTTCGCCCCGCGGCACAGAGTCTGCCACGGCCACGGCTCGGTGCTGCTGAATCAGTCCGTCGCTCAAAGGCTCGGGTGCATTGGCCAAAGGGTGGTGCGGCGCTACGGCATAGACAAAACTGACTTGCCCCAAGCTTTCATGCAAGAGTTCTGCGTGGCTGGCAGGGGTCATGAAGACGCCAATGGCCAAGTCGGCTTGGCCTGACTTGAGTGCGGCCAAGGTACCCGAAAGGGTTTCGTAGCGAATTCTTAGCCTTGTGGGGGGCTTTTGTGCCAGAAAGCCCTCGCACAATTCCATCACTACCGACCTAGAAATGATGCTGTCAACGGCCACTGTGAAAACAGACTCCCAACCTGTGGCTACACGCTTCACACGGTTGGCCAGCGCGTCAACATCTTGAAGCAGGCGTTTGGCTTCCCTGAGCAATTCCTTGCCAGCCTCAGTGGGCTTAGCTTGTCGGCTACTTCGGTCAAACAACAGCACATCTAAAGCGTCTTCGATTTGCCGGATTCGGTAGGTAAGAGCGCTGGGCACCAAGCCGCGTTGCCTGGCGGCGGCCGCGAAACTGCCAGTTTCTTCAATGGCCAGCAGCATGCTAAGGGCATCGGGGGTGAGCAAGTCGCGGGAGGGGGATGACATTTTTTAATTCAAATAATTTGAATGATAACTACAAATTAAGAGTATTTCATTTAAACCATTGCAATTTAAAGTTCAGCCATTGCATCTTCCAAAGCACGAGGCACTCAATGATCCAAATTCGCCGT
>CAIODE010000128.1 GCA_903856875.1 uncultured Burkholderiales bacterium | reverse complement strand
GCTAAGGGGGGCTGACGATTTCTGGTACTCCAGCATGAGGAGGCTCCCCTTAGCCTTTGCCCCAACTTATTGACAAAATTAATGTTGATCTGACCCGATTTATTTTTAACCTCAATTAAACTTGTACCTATGCGAATTTTTTACACTCTCATTTTCCTGCTGATTGGACAAAATGCCATGGCCATCGAAGAGCCTGCTTTCAAGATTGTGCTCAAAACTGATGCGTTTGAAGTGCGGCAATATGCGCCCATATTAGTGGCCGAAACGCTGGTAGATGGCGATATGGATGAGGCCTCCACCAAAGGCTTTCGAAAAATTGCAGACTATATTTTTGGCAACAATCGCGCTAATCAAACTGGCGCCGCTGCAAAGATCGCCATGACAGCGCCGGTTACGCTTGAGCCTGTTTCTGAAAAAATTGCCATGACTGCGCCAGTGACATTAAGTGCAACACAACAGGGCGGCGATATGGCCTCTGCCAATAAATGGCGTGTGCACTTTGTCATGCCCGCCAAATACACCATGACCAACATTCCTTTGCCGAACAATGCCGAGGTGAAGTTGCGTGAAATTCCTGGCAAACTTTTTGCCGTTCACAGCTTTACGGGCTTTAACGCCGTATCGCGTGTTCAAACAAAATCGGATGAACTTTTAGCTTGGCTGCAAAGTAAAAACTTCAAGCCATTGAGCAGCGTTCAACTTTCGCGCTACGACCCACCCTGGACCTTGCCCATGTTTCGACGCAATGAAATCATGGTGGAAATAGAGCAATGAACAAAGTTGACACGCTGATTCAAAATGCACTGGTGTTTGACGGCTCAGGTGCCGAGCCAGCTGTGCAAGATTTGGCAGTTCATCAGGGAAAAATTGTTGGCATCGGCCGAAACTTAGCCTTCACTGCCAACCACTGTGTCGACGCATCTGGCCTTGCGCTCATGCCCGGCATCATTGACTCGCACACACACTATGATGCCCAAATTACTTGGGACGCTCGCGTTCGCCCCTCGCCCGCTTTGGGCGTGACCACTGCAGTCATTGGAAACTGCGGCTTTACCATTGCACCTTGCAGACCCAAAGACCGCGAACTCACCATGCGCAACCTCACGCAGGTTGAGGGAATGTCACTCCAAGTCTTGCAACACGGCATCGATTGGGACTTTGAAACATTTCCAGAATATTTGGAAATGCTCAGAAAAAAACAATGCGCCATCAATGTGGCGGCCTACATCGGCCACTCTTCTGTGCGTACATGGGTCATGGGAGAAGAAGCCAACAAACGCGAAGCAACTGCCTCAGAAATTTCCGAGATGGCCACATTGGTGCGCGAAGCCATGGCGGCGGGTGCCATCGGTTTTGCAACAAGCACCAGCCCCGCCCACAACGGTGAAGGGGGTTTTCCCATGCCATCGCGTTTGGCATCCGATGAAGAAATGATGCAGCTCACTTTGGCCATGAGCAGCCAAGGTGGCGGCGTTTACATGGTGACCAAGGGTGGGCAAATGCCAGTGTCATTTTTAGAGTCCCTTGCTGCTGCAAGCAAACGGCCCGTCATGGTGGCAGCCTTGCTGCACAACTCAACCAACCCGAATGGTGTGTTCAATGATTTGAAAGCAATCGCTGAAGCCAACCAACGCGGCCACAAGCTCAAGGGCCAAGTTTCATGCTGTCCTTTAAGCATGGATTTCACGTTTGCATCGGCCTACCCCGTAGAAGGCCTGAGCAGTTGGAAACCTGCTTTAGGTTTGCAACACGATGAACTCAAAGCTTGTTTGGCAAGCTCTGAATTTAGGACCAAAGTCAAAGAAGAACTCTCACAAGCCGCCACCTTCCGCTTGTTCAACAGCGAATGGGAAAAGGTTCATGTGGTTGAAACTTTCAAGCTTGAGAACCAAGTTTACGAGCAGCAAAGTATTGCAGCATTAGCGTCTCAAGCAGGCTTAGACCCTCTCGACTTTGCTTTGAATTTGGCGCTTGAAGAAGACTTGCGCACAGTGTTCACTGCCATGTTGCTGAACAGCGATATAGAAGCTGTGGCCAAGATGTTGAACAATCCGCACAGTTTGGTTTCACTGAGTGATGCAGGCGCGCACCTGACTTTTTTCAATGACGCCGGTTTCGGTTTGCATCTTTTGGGCTATTGGTCGCGCGACATGAGCGCTATGAGCTTGAGCCAAGCCGTGCATCAACTCACCGCCCAACCTGCAGAAATTTTGGGTTTGAAAAACAGAGGTTTATTGCGCGAAGGCTATGCGGCAGACCTGCTTTTGTTTGATCCTCAAACTGTGGGCCGCGGGCCTAAGAAGCGCGTATTCGATTTGCCACTGGGTGCGCCAAGGCTGCACACAGATGCCATGGGTGTTCACGGCGTTTGGGTGAACGGACAACTCATTGCTGATCAAAATGGGATGCTAGAAAATACCAAGCTGGCAGGTGAGCTGATTACTGATTTTTGCTAGTTGGGAAGAAATTTAATTCGGGGC
>CAIODE010000127.1 GCA_903856875.1 uncultured Burkholderiales bacterium | reverse complement strand
GATCTTCTTTGGCATCTGTGTCAGACTCTGAGTTGGCTTGTTGGCTGGCTTGCCAACGGCGAGCCAATTGCAAACCCAAGCCACCGCCCAAGCCCACCAGAACAATGCCGCCAATGCTTTCGTTGCCATAGCCTGCGGCAAAAATATTCCAACCCAGCAAACGGCCCACCCAAAAGCCTGCCAAGGCTCCACCTATAAAGCCAAGGGCGTCTGAAATGCCTTCAAGAAGTAAGTTGCGGGCCATTGAATGGTTTTCAGCGGTTGCGCTGGTTCATGAAGACCAACTTTTCAAACAAGCTCACGTCTTGCTCGTTTTTGAGCAAGGCACCCACCAGTGGCGGCACGCTGACTTTTTGGTCGGCACTTTGCAAGGCTTCTAAGGGAATGTCTTCCGCCACTAAAAGTTTGAGCCAATCTAGCAGTTCGCTGGTAGAGGGTTTCTTTTTCAAGCCGGGCAAACCGCGCACATCGTAAAAGTTTTTCAAGGCCACCGTGAGCAGCTCTTTTTTCAAATTCGGAAAGTGCACATCCACAATTTGCTTCATGGTGTCGGCTTCTGGGAACTTGATGTAGTGGAAGAAGCAGCGGCGCAAGAACGCGTCGGGCAATTCCTTCTCATTGTTAGAAGTGATAAACACTACAGGCCGTGTTTTGGCTTTGATCAATTGACGGGTTTCGTAGCAATAAAACTCCATGCGATCAATTTCGCGCAGCAAGTCATTGGGAAACTCGATGTCGGCTTTGTCGATCTCATCAATCAAAATGGCCACGGGCTCATCGGCGGTGAAGGCTTGCCACAACACACCCTTGATGATGTAGTTTTCGATGCTCTTGACTTTTTCATCGCCCAGTTGGCTGTCGCGCAGACGGCTTACGGCGTCGTATTCGTACAAGCCTTGCTGCGCTTTAGTGGTCGATTTGATGTGCCACTGAATGAGTTTCAGGCCCAGCGCTTCTGAGACCTCCTCGGCCAACATGGTTTTACCCGTTCCGGGCTCGCCTTTCACCAGCAGAGGACGCTTTAAAGTGATGGCGGCATTGACGGCCAGCTTTAAGTCTTGCGTGGCAACGTAATTTTCGGTTCCTTGAAATTTCATAATTGGCTGCAAAAGTGGATTAAAAGTTATTAGAAATGAGAAAAGTCAGGATTGAGTAGGCTCACTCGATATAATCCTGCATTGAATTTTCATCAGTCTTAGTTTGATTGTGCTCGCAAAATGAACGCTTTGTTATCCTCATTGATCGCTTTAACTGTCGCTTCAGCGACGGTTTTTTCTGCCCACGCACAAGACGTGCAGGGTAACGCCAAGGCCGCTGAAGGCAAGATTGCCATGTGCATTGGCTGCCACGGCATTAAAGGCTACCAAGCCAGCTTCCCCGAAGTCTACCGAGTCCCAATGATCTCGGGTCAAAACGCCAAGTACATTTCCTCCTCTTTGAATGCCTACAAAAAAGGCGATCGCAAGCACCCCACCATGCGCGGTATTGCCACCAGCCTCACAGATCAAGACATTGCTGACATCTCAGCCTATTACGCTCAACACGGCGTGGTTGAAGGCGCAGCCCCTGTGGTGGCCAAAGCGGCCGACGACAAAGTGGGCGAGTTGCTGAAAAAAGGCGCTTGCGTGTCTTGCCACGGCGAGAACTTCTCTAAGCCCATTGACCCCAGCTATCCCAAAATTGCTGGCCAGCACAAAGATTTCTTGTTCGTGGCTTTGAAGTCTTACAAGACTGATAACCAAGCCACTTGGGGTCGCTCGAACGGCGTGATGGGCGGTATTGCCAAGCAATTCACCAACAATGAACTGAAGGCGTTGTCTGCTTACGTGGGCTCTTTGGATGGTGAATTGAAGACTGTGCCACAGTCTAAATTTCGCTGATTCTCTTCAGTCTTTTGTAGCGTGCCTTTGCACGCAGTCGATGTAAATAT
>CAIODE010000126.1 GCA_903856875.1 uncultured Burkholderiales bacterium | reverse complement strand
GGTGGCGCGCTCGCGTGAAAATTACGAGCACAATCAAGCGCTTCGTGAAGGCAGCAAACGCTTAGCACCCACGTCCTTCATTGCACGCAACTTGTTTGAAATGACGCCTGAAATGCTCATGGCAGATGGCATTGCCGACAAGTGGCTGATTGATCCACCTAGGGAAGGCGCATTTGCCTTGGCAAAGGCCTTGGCTGAATTGCAAGAGAACGAAGCCCTAAGAGGTGACTGGCAATTTCCCAAACGCATTGTCTATGTCAGTTGCAACCCAGCCACCTTGGCGCGGGATGCGGGCTTGTTCGTTCACAGGGCAGGTTACCGGTGTGTGAGTGCCGGCGTCGTGAATATGTTTGCGCACACAGCGCACGTCGAAAGCATGGCCGTCTTTGAAAGACGCTGAATAAAAAAGCACCTGAGTTCTTTCGAACTCAGATGCTTGATGTGAAAGCTTAAAAGGGCTTGTTGCGAGATTAGTCGCGCTCGCCACCCCAAAGGCCCAATAAGGCCAGTAGGCTTTGGAACACATTGAACAAGTCCATGTACAACATGAGCGTGGCGCTGATGTAATTGGTTTCGCCGCCATCCAAAATTTGCTTCAGGTCATACAACATGTAGGCGCTGAAAATACCGATGGCAGCCACAGACAAGGCCATCATGCCGGCAGTTGAGCCCACAAAAATATTGACAATGCCGCCGACCATGAGCACCAAGGCGCCCACAAACAACCACTTGCCCATGCCAGACAAGTCGCGTTTGATGACGCTGGCCAAGACGGACATGACTGCAAATACACCTGCGGTACCGGCGAAGGCCGTCATGATGAGGTCAGGGCCGTTTTTGAAGCCCAAAACCATGGCAATCATGCGGGACAGCATGAGGCCCATGAAGAATGTGAAAGCCAGTAAGACCAACACGCCAGTTGAGGAGTGTTTGGTTTTCTCAATGGCGTACATAAAACCGATGGCGCCGCCCAAAAATACGATGAAGCCTAAACCGCCACCCAAAGATTGGGTGATGCCTGTCGTTACACCAAGCCATGCGCCCAGCACAGTGGGCAAGAGGCTAAGAGCCAGCAACATGTAAGTGTTGCGCATGACCTTGTGGCGTTCAGCGGGGGTGCTTACAACGTCGGCCCAGTTGGGTTGTTCAATGTTTTGAAGATCGCTCATGTGTGAACTCCTAATAATCCACCCTGTATCGGGTGATCAAATTGTAGGGCTTGTAAGCCGAAATGCCCTATTTACCAAAGATTTCAGGGTCTTTTGTCTTTTGACTTTGACGAAGTCAATGACAAGCTCATGCTGCGGTATGCTTAATTGTCAATTATTTACCCTCAAAGCCCTATGAAAACTCAATCTACCCTCGAATTGTCCGATGTTCAAGCCATTGCCGCAGCAGCGCAAGCCGAAGCCCAGAAAAACAAATGGGCCGTGAGCATTGCCATTGTGGATGCAGGCGGTCATTTGTTGCATTTCCAGCGTTTGGATGGCGCAGCCCCCGTGTCTTCGCACATTGCACCTGCTAAAGCCAAAACAGCGGCTTTGGGCAACCGTGAAACCAAGGTTTACGAAGACATGATCAATGCTGGCCGCTATTCATTTTTGTCAGCGCCCGTTATTGAAGGCATGCTTGAAGGTGGCGTTCCCATTATGAAAGATGGTGCTTGCCTAGGAGCGGTGGGTGTGAGCGGCGTGAAGTC
>CAIODE010000125.1 GCA_903856875.1 uncultured Burkholderiales bacterium | reverse complement strand
TTTGCGGCAGAAAGGGCGGACATGTTCAAATAAGGTAGTCAAAAGATGCCAATTAGGGCATCTTCGAGGTGAATTTCAGGGTGACTTTGCAGAATTGTAAGGCAGGTACAATATTTTGCATCAATAATTATGAATCATATTGAGGATCTCGCGACATGACCGACCCGAAGAACGAATTCAAGACCGCGCAACTAGACGACTGGCTGCGTGCCGCTCAAAAGTCTGCGCCCGGTGGCAATGTCGAAGCCCTCAACTGGAAAACGCCCGACGGCATCTCCGTCAAGCCCTTGTACACGGCTGAAGACACGGCTTCTTTGCCATACGCCAACACTTTGCCGGGCTTTGAGCCTTTTTTGCGCGGCCCGCAGGCCACCATGTATTCAGTCCGCCCTTGGACCATTCGCCAGTACGCCGGTTTCTCTACCGCTGAAGAGTCCAATGCCTTTTATCGCAAAGCTTTGGCCGCAGGCGGTCAAGGCGTGTCAGTTGCTTTCGACTTGGCAACACACCGCGGCTATGACTCAGACCACCCACGCGTCACGGGCGACGTGGGCAAGGCCGGCGTGGCCATCGACTCTGTGGAAGACATGAAGATTTTATTTGACCAGATTCCTTTAGACAAGGTGTCTGTGTCCATGACCATGAACGGCGCGGTATTGCCTGTGTTGGCGGGTTATGTGGTGGCTGCTGAAGAGCAGGGCGTGAGCCAAGACCAATTGTCGGGAACCATTCAGAACGACATTCTGAAAGAGTTCATGGTGCGCAACACCTACATCTATCCGCCAGAGCCGTCGATGAAAATCATTGGCGACATCATTGAGTACACGGCCAAGCACATGCCGAAGTTCAACTCCATTTCCATCTCGGGCTATCACATGCAAGAGGCTGGTGCTAATCAGGCACTCGAGATGGCCTTCACATTGGCCGACGGCAAAGAGTATGTGAAAACTGCCATTGCCAAGGGTATGGACGTCGACGGCTTTGCCGGCCGCCTGTCTTTCTTCTGGGCTGTAGGCATGAATTTCTATTTGGAAATTGCCAAGATGCGTGCGGCGCGTTTACTGTGGTGCCGCATCATGAAGGGCTTCGATGCCAAGAACCCCAAGAGCCTCATGTTGCGCACGCACAGCCAAACTTCGGGCTGGTCGCTGACTGAGCAAGACCCCTACAACAATGTGGTGCGCACCACCATCGAAGCCATGGCCGCGGTGTTTGGTGGCACGCAATCTTTGCACACCAACAGCTTTGACGAAGCCATTGCATTGCCCACTGAATTTAGCTCGCGCATTGCGCGCAACACTCAGCTGATCATTCAAGAAGAGACGCACATCACCAATGTGATCGACCCTTGGGCCGGCAGCTACATGATGGAATCGCTGACGCAAGAAATGGCCGACAAAGCGTGGGCCATCATTGAAGAAGTGGAAGCCATGGGCGGCATGACCAAGGCCGTAGACAGCGGCTGGGCCAAGCTCAAAATTGAAGCAGCCGCCGCAGAAAAACAAGCGCGCATTGACTCTGGCAAAGACGTGATTGTGGGCGTGAACAAATACAAGTTGGCCAAAGAAGATCCCCTCGACTTCTTGGCAATCGACAATGTCAAAGTACGTGATGGTCAGATCGAACGACTTAAAAATATTCGCGCAACCCGCGACACTGCCAAAGTACAAGCCGCATTGGATGCGCTCACAGCCTCGGCCGAAAGCGGCGAAGGCAATTTACTCGAACTCAGCATTCAAGCCATTCGCTTACGCGCCACAGTGGGTGAGGTGTCCGATGCATTGGAAAAAGTTTTTGGGCGCCACCGCGCCGATACTCAAAAGGTGACCGGCGTGTACGCAGCAGCTTACGACTCAGCAGAAGGCTGGGACCAACTTAAAAAAGAAATCAATGAATTTGCCGATGCCAAGGGCCGTCGTCCTCGCGTCATGATCAGCAAGTTAGGTCAAGACGGCCACGACCGCGGTGCCAAAGTAGTGGCCACGGCCTTTGCCGATTTGGGTTTTGACGTCGACATGGGTCCCTTGTTCCAAACGCCTGAAGAATGCGCGCGCCAAGCCGTTGAAAACGACGTACATGCCGTGGGAGTGTCCACCTTGGCTGCAGGTCACAAAACTTTGGTGCCTGCCATCATTGAAGAACTCAAGAAGCAGGGCGCAGACGACATCATTGTGTTTGTGGGGGGCGTCATTCCCCGCCAAGATTACGACTTCTTGTACGAAGCGGGCGTCAAAGGCATCTACGGCCCAGGCACCCCCATACCTGCCAGCGCAAAAGATGTGCTGGAGCAAATTAAGAAAGCATTAGGTTGAGCCCAAAAGACCTCATGCAAGGCGTGCTGCAGGGTGAACCTGCGGTGCAACGCCGCGCCATGGCCAAGTCCATTACTTTGCTCGAGTCCACACTGCCTTCCGATCGACTGCTGGCAGATGAATTGCTCACGGGTTTGTTGCCGCATTCAGGCAAGTCATTACGCTTAGGGATCAGTGGTGTACCGGGCGTGGGCAAGTCCAC
>CAIODE010000124.1 GCA_903856875.1 uncultured Burkholderiales bacterium | reverse complement strand
TGTGTGGTTGAGTGATGCCTTTAGAAGCTTTGACATTCGGCCTTTGCTGCATCAAATTCAATCGCCCTTGATGGCCATTCAAGGCGCCAATGATCCCTATGGAACCATGGCACAAATTGATGAAATTGCAGCGCACGCACCGCAAACTCAGTTGGTGAAATTAGAAAACTGCGGGCACAGTCCTCACAAGGACCAGCCCTTGGAAGTGCTTCAGGCTTTGAAGTATTTTTCAAGTTCGCTGGGCAAGATCCAGCGCCATTGACCGGGCGTCAAATCTGCTGGCAACTGCAAATTGCCGATGGCAATGCGGTGCAGTCCTTCCACGCGGTTGCCGACAGCTGCCAACATGCGCTTGACTTGGTGGTACTTGCCTTCAGTGAGTGTGAGTTTCAAATGCGTATCTGTCACCTTCTCGCAAGCTGCTGCTTTCACCGGCTTAGGGCTGTCATCTAGCACCACGCCTGACAATAGTTTTTCAACTTGTTGCTCTGTGATTTCGTGCTTGGTGGTGACCTCATACACCTTGGGCATGTGGTGCTTGGGTGAACTCATGCGGTGAATGAACTTACCGTCATCGGTGAGCAACAACAAGCCGGTGGTGTCTTGATCTAAGCGGCCCACCGCTTGAACGCCCTGGACTGCAGCCTTTTGAGGGCGCAGTCTTAAAGGAGAAGGCAATAAGGTGTAGATGCTAGGCCACGTGGAGGGCTTTTGTGAGCACTCTGAGCCCGTAGGTTTGTGCAGCATGAGGTAAGCGCGATCAAAATAAGGCCACTCTGTGCCCTGCACTTTGAACTTGAGATTTTCCAGATCAAGGAAAACACCGGGGTCTTCTTGCACCTCACCGTTCACGCTCACATAGCCTTGTTGAACCAAGCCTGCGCAGACACGGCGTGTACCAAAACCTTGGCTGAAGAGGACATCCTCTAAGCGCATGGGTTTCATGTCACAGCTCGCTCTGAGATCACTCAGCTCAGTGAATTATTTCAAGGCTTTAAAACGAACACGCTTAGGCTTGGCACCCTCTTCGCCCAAACGCTTCTTCTTGTCGGCTTCGTACTCTTGGTAGTTGCCGTCAAAGAACACCCATTGGCTATCGCCTTCGGCGGCCAAAATGTGTGTGGCAATGCGGTCAAGGAACCAACGATCGTGGCTAATGACCATGACCGAGCCCGCAAACTCAAGCAAGGCATCTTCCAAGGCGCGCAATGTTTCCACATCCAAGTCATTGGAGGGCTCGTCCAGCAGCAACACGTTGCCGCCTTCAATGAGTGTTTTGGCCAAGTGCAAGCGCCCGCGCTCACCACCCGACAACATGCCCACTTTCTTTTGCTGATCGCCGCCATTGAAATTGAAGCGACCGCAATAGGCACGGCTGGGCATTTGAAATTTGCCCACAGTCATGATGTCCAAACCACCAGAGACATCTTCCCAAACGGTTTTGTCGTTAGACAGATCGTCACGGTTTTGATCGACGAAAGCCATCTTCACAGTTTGACCGACTTTGATGGAACCGCTGTCGGGTTGCTCTTTGCCTGCAATCAGTTTGAAGAGTGTTGATTTACCAGCACCGTTAGGGCCGATGATGCCCACAATGGCGCCAGCAGGCACTTTGAAGCTCAAGTTGTCAATGAGCAAACGGTCGCCGAAGGACTTGCTGACATTGGTGAATTCAAACACTTCATTGCCCAAACGCTCGGCCACAGGAATGAAAATCTCTTGTGTTTCATTGCGTTTTTGGTAGTCGTAATCGCTCAGTTCTTCAAAGCGCGCCAAACGCGCCTTGCTCTTGGCTTGCCGGCCTTTTGGATTGGAGCGGGCCCATTCCAATTCTTTTTTCATGGCCTTGGTGCGAGCATCTTCTGTGCGTTGCTCTTGACCTAAGCGCGCCTCTTTTTGCTCCAACCAATTGGAATAATTGCCCTTGTAGGGAATGCCATGGCCGCGGTCCAGTTCCAAAATCCATTCGGCTGCGTTGTCTAAGAAGTAACGATCGTGGGTGATGGCCACCACAGTGCCTGGGAAACGTTGCAAGAACAATTCGAGCCAGTCAACACTTTCTGCGTCCAAGTGGTTGGTGGGTTCGTCAAGCAGCAACATGTCGGGGCGGCTGAGCAACAAACGGCACAAAGCCACGCGGCGCTTTTCACCGCCAGAGAGTTTGCCAATGATGGCG
>CAIODE010000123.1 GCA_903856875.1 uncultured Burkholderiales bacterium | reverse complement strand
CTTGATGGCTCATTGATTGCCATCGATGAACTTGCTGACGTCAATGCAGGTTGCGTTTGCCCGACTCGTTGCTCAGGGCATCCAATACAAACATGGGAATGTCAGCATCGAATTTTTCACCATCTTCGGCCACGCAAAAATAACTGCCATGCATGGTGCCTGTCGGTGTTCTTAAGCGGGTACCGCTGGTGTACTGAAATTTTTCACCGGGTTGCAGCAAGGGCTGGTAGCCCACCACACCCAAGCCTTTGATTTTCTCGTGCAAGCCATTGGCATCGTTCACGCTCCAAGACCTTGAGATAACTTGCGCAGCAATATTACCTTTGTTGGTAATGGTGATGCTGTAGGCAAATGTGTAGAGATCGGCCGCAGGATCTGACTGTTCAGGCAGATACTGGGGAATCACTTCAACTTGTAGTTTGTAGTTTGGCATGGTGTGACTTTGGTCTCAATTTGAATTCAATCATGGCAAAAAGTTTATGCCTTCAAAGGCAAAGATCGAAACCTTTGACCCGTGAGTTTAAACATGGCATTGGCAACATCAGGTGCCAACGGCGGCACAGCAGGTTCGCCAACACCTTCTGGCGACTTCGTACTTGGCACGATCCAAGTGTCAACAACCGGAGATTGGGCCATGTGCACCAAGGGATAGTTGGTAAAGTTGGTTTGCTGCACGATGCCATCTTGAATGTCGATTTTGCCAAACAAGGCCGCACTCAAAGCAAAGTTCACCGAGCTTTCCACTTGCTGCGCCACTGTGCCTGGGTTGACCACGGTGCCGCAATCGATGGCACACACCACGCGGTGCACGCGCGGCATACTGCCCTCGATAGACACCTCGGCCACTTGCGCCACGATAGAGCCAAAGGACTCGTGAAAAGCCAAGCCATGTGCATGACCTGCTGGCAAAGCACTGCCCCAATTGGCTTTCTCTGCAGCCAACTTCAAAACAGCTGCATAGCGCGGTGCCTGCTTTAACAAAGACAATCGAAAGGCCAAAGGATCTTGTTTGGTTTCAAAAGCCAACTCATCGATGAAACTTTCAGAAAAGAAAGCATTGTGCGAGTGGCCCACGGAGCGCCAAAAACCAATCGGCACGCCCATGCGCGTTGAGACATGCGACATGTGTTGATTTGCAAACGCATAAGGCAAATCAAACAAGCCTTCTGCCGTTGTTTTGTCTGGTGCGTCCAACGGCCCAGAAAGAGCAGGTAAAACGCGAGACATCCAGCGCGGTGAAATGGCGTCACCAGCCGACTTGATGCGCAAACTTTCAACTTCACCCTTCGCGTTCAAAGCCGCGCTCAGTTGTGCCACATGCATCGGGCGGTAAAAGTCATGTGACATGTCTTCTTCACGTGACCAAACCATTTGAACGGGTACGCCATCGAGTGCCATTGCAATTTGAGTGGCTTGTGCGATCACATCGGCCTCTAAGCGACGGCCAAATCCACCACCCAAAAGCGTGACGTTCACTTTCACTTTGTCGGCCGACACATTGGCCACTTTGGAAGCTGCAGCACGCGCCAATCCTGGCACCTGCGTAGGTGCCCAAATTTCCAAAGAACCCGCTTTAAACTGCGCTGTGCAGTTCATAGGCTCCATGGTGGCATGCGCCAAATAGGGTGCCTTGTACTGGGCTTCAATCATGCGCGCTGCACTGCTTTCAGCTTTAGCGGCATCGCCTTGCTCATGAAACGTAAAACCCTTTTCTGATTTCAACTTCTCTTTGAGTTCAGACTCAATGCGCTTTGTATCAATGGCGCCTTCCGTTCGCTGTGCCCATTGGGCTTTCACTTTGTCTGCGGCTTGCTTGGCGTGCCAAGTGGACTTGGCAACCACTGCAAAGCCTGGCGCAGAACCTGCCGCACTGGTCAGCGGAACACACTTCACCACACCAGGCATGGCCAATGCCTCTTTGGCATCGAAGCTGATTAAGGTACCGCCCATTTGAGGCACTTGGACCACACTGGCAAACAGCATATTGGGCAGACGCACATCCATCCCAAACACAGCGCTGCCATCTGTTTTTGCTGGCACATCTGCTCGCGCAGAAGGTTTGCCAATGAGCGTCCAATCTTTGCGATCTTTGAGGCTGACATTTTGAGGCGTTTGCGCAGCAGCAGCTTGTGCAAATTCACCAAAATGTGCTGACTTACCAGAGG
>CAIODE010000122.1 GCA_903856875.1 uncultured Burkholderiales bacterium | reverse complement strand
GTTGCAAAAAACGCTGTCCGATACGCTCACCTTGCAGGTTCAGCAATTGTCTGAAACCAATGCACGACGACTCTCTGAAATGCGAAGCACCTTGGAAACTCAATTGGCTCAGCTTCAGCAAAGCAACACAGCCAAGCTCGATGAAATGCGCCAAACAGTGGACGAAAAATTGCAAACCACTTTGCAAGCGCGCTTGGGCGAAAGCTTCAAGCAAGTGGCCGACCGGTTGGAGCAGGTTCACAAAGGCCTGGGCGAAATGAACACCTTGGCTCAAGGTGTAGGTGATCTCAAACACTTGCTCACCAACGTCAAAACGCGCGGCATGTTTGGCGAAGCTCAGCTGGCTTCTTTGTTAGAGCAAGTGATGGCCCCTGATCAGTATGCAACGCAACACGCCACGCGGCCTGGTAGCAAAAACAGGGTGGACTTTGCCATTCGCTTACCCGGTCGATCCGATGATGGCGAGCCTGTTTGGTTGCCCATCGATGCCAAGTTTCCCAATGAAGATTACGAACGCTTGCTCGATGCGCAGTCTCGGGCCGATGTGATTCAGGCAGATCTGTGCAGCAAGGCTTTGGAGGCGCGGGTTCGTTTAGAAGCCAAATCCTTGACTGAGAAATATGTGGAGCCGCCTTACACCACAGACTTCGCCATCATGTTCTTGCCCACTGAAGGTTTGTATGCCGAAGTGTTGCGAAGGCCGGGCTTGATTGAATCTTTGCAACGTGATTTCCGCGTCACCCTGGCAGGTCCTACAACCCTGATGGCCATGTTGAACTCTTTGCAAATGGGCTTTCGAACTTTGGCACTGGAAAAACGTTCGAGCGAAGTCTGGCAAGTTTTGGGGGCCGTCAAAACAGAGTTTGGCAAGTTTGGCGACGTGTTGGCCAAAGTCAAAGAACAAACTCAAAGTGTCTTGAACACATTGGACAAAGCGCAAACGAGAAGCAATGTGATGCACCGTGCATTGCGCCAAGTGGAGGCATTGCCTGAAGGTCAAGCGGCTGGTTTGCTGCCCCATGAAGCCGATGTCAGTGACGGCGAAAACCCGTGAAGCGTGAGCTTGCCAAACTGATCACTGGTCAGATTTTTTTACACGCCTGTATGACAGGCATGCGTTTGGCAACACCGCTGCTAGCCCTTCAACAAGGCTACAGCACCATGGCCGTAGGTGTTTTGCTGGCCCTGTTCTCGCTCACGCAAGTTTTCATGGCCATTCCTGCAGGTCGGTTCACAGATCGGCATGGGTTAAAGCGGCCCGTGCAAATTGGTGTTGTCATGGCTTGCTTCGGCGCAGGACTGGCAGTCATTTGGCCCATATTTCCTGTTCTTTGTATAGGCGCCCTTGCCACGGGTGGGGCCACTGGCATCACGGTCATTGCTTTGCAAAGGCACGTGGGCCGCATTTCTGCCGATGCCAACCAGCTGAAAGAAACCTTCAGCTGGTTGGCCATTGGACCTGCTGTGTCTAATTTCATGGGCCCATTTTTTTCAGGTTTGATGATTGACTACGCAGGCGCCTTGCCAGCCGATGCCGAAGGCTTTCGTGCCACCTTTGTGATGCTCACCATTTTTCCCTTGTTGGCTTGGTTATGGATTCGCAACATTGAAGAAAAACCCATAGAGCCGCAACTTCCTGAACATGCCAATGCCCGTGTGTGGGATTTGCTGCATGAGCCTCTCATGCGGCGCTTGCTGTTTGTCAATTGGTTGCTGTCATCTTGTTGGGACGTGCATACTTTTGTGGTGCCCGTCTTGGGGCATGAGCGTGGCTTCAGTGCGTCGGTGGTGGGCACCATTTTGGGCTCATTCGCTGTGGCTTCAGCCATGATCCGTGTGATCTTGCCTTGGATTGCGCGGCACCTTCAAGAATACCGCTTGCTCACCGGCGCCATGATTTGTGCAGGCCTCATCTTTGCTGTTTACCCCTTGTTTGACTCTGCGCTGGCCATGGGGATTTGTTCGGTTTGTTTGGGTCTGGCTTTGGGCGTGGTTCAGCCCATGGTGATGAGCACCTTGCACCAAATTACGCCAGCCCATCGCCAAGGCGAAGCACTTGGTTTGCGCATCATGACAGTCAATGCTTCAAGCGTGGTGATGCCACTTATTTTTGGAGCAGCCGGTGCTGTGGTTGGCGTCTCGGTGGTATTTTGGGTGGTGGGCTCGGCTGTCGCTAGCGGCGCGCCACAAGCTTGGCGTTTGCGGCCCAAAGCGCAAAAGCCTTCTGCCTCTTAAAAAAAAGACCTCCGAGGAGGTCTTTGTGCGCAGCAGCCAAGGCCACTGAAGCAAGTTGATTAAACGCGCTTGCGGTATTCGCCTGTGCGTGTGTCAATTTCAATTTTGTCGCCTTGGTTCACAAACAAAGGCACAGGCACTTCAAAGCCGGTGGCAATTTTGGCGGGCTTGAGCACTTTGCCAGAGGTGTCGCCTTTGACGGCTGGCTCTGTCCAAGTGATTTCGCGTTCGACGCTGGTGGGCAGTTCAACAGAGATGGCCTTGCCGTCGTAGAACACCACTTCAACGGACATGCCGTCTTCAAGGTAGTGCAGGGCATCGCCCATGTTTTCTGATTCAACTTCATATTGGTTAAATTCAGTGTCCATGAAAACATACATGGGATCGGCAAAGTAAGAGTAAGTGCACTCTTTTTGGTCCAAGATGACTTGGTCCATTTTGTCGTCGGCTTTGAACACAGACTCGGTGCCCATGTTGCTTAGCAAGGCTTTGAGCTTCATCCGCACGGTGGCAGCACCGCGGCCGCCGCGGCTGTACTCTGTGCGCAAAACGATCATGGGGTCTTTGCCCTGCATGATGACGTTACCGACGCGAATTTCTTGAGCTACTTTCATAATCTGTCCAATGTTGTCCCAAAGCCCATGAGTTTAGCGCTTTTCTTCAACAAATTGGAGCAATTGGCTGACCAAATCCATTTGTTGCATCAAACGCGCTTGAGCCGCCATTGCGCAAGCTTGCCAAGCTTGTAGGTCCACCTCAGGCAAGGGCTCTTGAGAAAGTCCATTCCAGCCAAGGTGAAAGCTTCGGAGGCTGTCCGGGGCTTGGAGCCAGTCTAAAAAAGCATTCAGTTTGGGGCCGTGAGCGCCATCATCTTGCGGGTAAATTTGCCAAACAAAGGCCTTGCCAGCCCATAGTGCCCTGACCAAAGAGTCTTCGCCCCTGATGAAATTCAAATCACTTGACTTTAAAAGTTGGTCAAATTTTGTTTGAGAAAGAGGTGGAATGAACTGATGTGAAGGCCAATCAACATGGCTTGGCAAAGTGCGCAATGCCTGCTCGAAGGCCAAAGCACCTCGCCCATGAGCCACCTGCCACTGATGACCAGAAGTGTTTAAAGAGGCCAAATTTATGGCCTCCGCCAAGGCTTCTGGTTCGTAACAAAAAAGAGTGCTTTTTTTGGGGTAGGGCTTGCTGCCAAAATGATCGGACTCTGGTGTGGCAGTTTCATCCAATTGTTCGAGAACCCGAGCCTCTCGAATCAAACCACCTGTTTTGTCATTGAACCCAGGATAAAAAAACCATTTGGTTCGGCCTTTCAGCAGTCCACTCATCACGGGCGAGGGCAGTTTGTGGCTTCTTTCCACATAAGTCTCTGCGCTGAGGTATTCCAAATTCAGCCAGACGGGGCATGAAGGGCTGTGCGCATTGGCTTGGCTTTGATGCGCCCAATGAACAAAATGATCGGGCAGTTCGCAGCCAAAGGCTTCGATCCAAACGTTGGAGGGCTGGTCTGGGCCATGGAGGGCATCATGCCAAGCCCGCACGACCACAGTTCCCGTTGCCGCGTTGAACTGGGCTCGTCCCTCAGCATTGGGCTTCGCATCGGGCGCCATCCAGGCCAATGCACTGGCATCGTCCAGCCAAAGCCTAACGCTGTGACCGCGCGAAGCCAAGTCGGCACTCAGGCGCCAACAGACCCCCAAATCTCCGTGGTTATCGATGACGCGGCAAAAAATGTCCCAAAGCATGCGTGATATTGTCGCGCGCTTCGAGACACAATAGCCCCCATGTC
>CAIODE010000121.1 GCA_903856875.1 uncultured Burkholderiales bacterium | reverse complement strand
GCTCCTAAAAAAGCAGCTCCTAAAAAAGCAGCTCCTAAAAAAGCAGCTCCAAAGAAGGCAGCCCCAAAGAAAGCCGCTCCTAAAAAAGCAGCTCCTAAAAAGGCCGTAGCTAAAAAAGCAGCTCCTAAGAAAGCCGCTGCCAAAAAAGCAGCTCCTAGAAAAGCCGCTAAAAAAGCTGTAGCCAAAAAAGCTGCTAAGAAAGCTGCTCCTAGAAAAGCCGCTAAAAAGCCTGCGAAAAAAGCCGCTAAGAAAGCTGCGAAAGCGCCCGCTGCCCCTGCTGCCGCTGCGCAAACAACATTGAACCCTCAAGCTGCATGGCCGTTTCCTTCGGCCGCTAAGCCTTGATTCAACGTTAAAGCGCCGAGCGAAAGCAAAGCAAAGCCCGATGCTGAAAAGCGTCGGGCTTTTTTAATGGGCCAAGTCACCAAGCCCCAAAAGATCATGAGTTTTTAAGCAGTTTGCCCGCTTTGAGCCGTCATCAAAATCCAGCCATCTTCTCGATCGGCAACCGACAACTTGATATGCGGTGCATAGGCCAGAATCAATTCTTCTTCTTGGCGCTCTAAGATACCAGCCAACACCAAGTTGCCACCTGCTTGGACATGGCTGCACAGCAAAGGCGCCAGCACCTTCAGAGGCGTGGCCAAAATATTGGCCAAGACAGTTTGGTAAGTGCCTTGCGCCAATTCGGGCAAGCCTGAATTCAAAGACACTTCGTTGGCTTGTGCATTGAGTGCGGTGGAAGTAACGGCTGCCACATCGATGTCCACCGCGTCAATTTGCTCGGCCCCAAATTTGGCAGCCCCAATGGCCAAAATACCGGAGCCACAACCATAGTCCAACACGCGCTGACCCTTCAGATCATGCGTGGCAATCCAGCGCAAACACATGCGCGTGGTAGGGTGGGTTCCGGTACCAAACGCCAAACCAGGATCTAAACGAATGATTTCGCGCGCTTGCGAAGGCGGTTCGTGCCAGGTGGGCACAATCCAAAATTCTGGGGTAATTTCAACGGGCGCAAATTGCGACTGCGTTAAACGCACCCAGTCTTGATCGGGGACGGCCTCCACAGAGATGATTTTGCAGACTTCAAAAAAATCTTGCGCTGCCAACAAGACAGCCGCTTGGCGCGCTTCCTCTTCTTTGGCAAACAGGGCCACCACTTTAGAGCGTTGCCAGCCATCCTTGGGCGGTGGCATGCCAGGCTCGCCAAACAAAGCTTGTTCGTGCTCCGTTTCTGCGTCGGCATCTTCGACCGACACACTCAGAGCGTCCAAGGCCTCGAGGGCTTCACTCAACACATCGACACGGTCTTCAGGGCACAGCAAGTTAAGTTCAAACATGCTTAGCCTTTGCGGTGCCTTAACCACTCTTCCAAGTAGTGAATGTTGGTACCGCCATTGATAAATTTAGCATCCCTCAGAATTTCACGGTGCAAAGGAATATTGGTGCTGATGCCTTCCACCACGGTTTCGGCCAAGGCAGTTTGCATGCGCGCGATGGCTTGTTCTCGGGTGTCGCCATGGGCAATGATTTTGCCAATCATGGAGTCGTAATTGGGCGGCACAAAATAGTTGTTGTAGACATGCGAGTCGACCCGAATGCCAGGGCCGCCGGGTGCATGCCAAGTGGTGATGCGACCAGGCGAAGGCGTGAACTTGAAAGGATCTTCGGCATTCACACGGCATTCGATGGCATGGCCTCGAATTTCAATTTGACGCTGGGTGAAAGGCAACTTTTCGCCAGCGGCCACCATGATTTGGGTTTTGACAATGTCAATGCCAGTGACCCACTCAGTCACTGGATGCTCCACCTGAACGCGGGTGTTCATTTCAATGAAGTAAAACTCGCCGTTTTCATACAAAAACTCAAAGGTACCGGCACCGCGGTAGTTGATTTTTTTGCAAGCTGCAACACAGCGCTCGCCAATTTTGTCGATCAGTTTGCGGGGGATGCCAGGCGCTGGCGCCTCTTCCAACACTTTTTGGTGACGCCGCTGCATGGAGCAATCGCGCTCACCCAGGTAAACCGCATTCTTGTGCTTGTCCGCCAAGATTTGAATCTCGATGTGACGCGGATTTTGCAAATACTTTTCCATGTAGACCGCAGGATTGCCAAATGCGGCACCCGCCTCGGCCTTGGTCATTTGCACCGCATTGATCAGGGCCGCCTCGGTGTGCACCACTCGCATACCCCGTCCGCCGCCGCCACCAGACGCCTTGATGATGACGGGGTAGCCAATGCTTTTGGCCGTTCGCCGAATGATGACGGGATCGTCAGGCAACTCGCCCTCGGACCCAGGTACACACGGCACGCCGGCTTTGATCATGGCCCGTTTGGCCGATACCTTGTCGCCCATGATGCGAATGGACACAGGCGTGGGGCCAATGAATTGAAATCCGCTTTTTTCAACGCGCTCGGCAAAGTCTGCGTTTTCACTCAGGAAGCCGTAGCCCGGGTGAATGGCTTCAGCATCGGTCACTTCGGCTGCCGATATGATGGCCGGCATGTTGAGGTAACTGAGGTTTGAGGCTGCGGGGCCGATACAAACAGCCTCTTCAGCCAACTTCACGTATTTGGCTTCGCGATCAGCCTCTGAGTAAACCATGACCGCTTTAATGCCAAGTTCTCGGCATGCGCGCTGAATTCGCAGGGCAATTTCGCCGCGGTTCGCGACCAGAATTTTCTTGAACATAAAAATCCCGGTGAATTATTCGATGATGTACAAGGCTTGACCGTATTCCACAGCCTGACCGTTTTCGCACAAGACCTGTTTCACAGTGCCAGATTTGTCAGACTCAATTTCGTTCAAAATCTTCATGGCTTCAATGATGCAAAGGGTGTCACCCTCTTTGACGGTGTCGCCCACCACCACAAAGGGGGCCGCGCCTGGACTGGAAGACCGGTAGAAAGTGCCCACCATGGGCGACTTGACAGTGTGGCCAGCGGCGGCAACTTCGGCAGCGACTGCTGCGGCAGTGACCGCGGCAGCATCGGCAATTTCGGCGGCTGTGGGAGCAGCAACTGGGGCGGCGGCCGATGCTGGCGCTTGCGGTGCCATGAATTGATGGCTTAAAACAGGGGCTCCAGAGGGTGTGGCGCCTTTGACAATTCGAACCTTGCCTTCTGCTTCAGTGATTTCCAATTCTGTGACGTTGGAATCAGATACCAAGTCGATCAAGGTTTTCAGTTTGCGCAAATCCATGTTACCCCCTGTGTTTGCTAACGAAAACGCTGAATCTACACTAAAAAAACCTTTAAATGACTACAGTTGATGTCAAATGCCATTTAACTCACCGATTTAAGCCAATCATCAAGGTCAGATTGCTCTAACTTGCCGGCTTTTTGCTTTAAAAGCATGCCATTTGCTGCGAAAAGCACGCTATAAGGCAAAACACTTTGGGCATTGCCCAATGATTGACCCAAAGCAGTTCCGGTGAAACCAGCCAAGCCAACAGGAAAGCGCAAGGGCTTTTGCCCCAGAAAGCGACGAACCATGCTGGGCTGATCTACGGCCAAACCAACAACTTGAAGGGATTTAGATTGATTTGCAGCATAAAAGGCGTCAATTAGCGGAAGTTCTTCAATACAAGGAGGACACCAGGTGGCCCAAAAATTCACCAAAAGGGGCTTGCCACGCATGCTTTGGAAGCTCAAAGTGCCACCTTCTGGCTTTTCAAACTCTTGCAGCCAGAAGTTTTGAACGGCCCCGTCCATCACGCCTTGAGACTGAAATTTTTGCCATGCCAACAAGGCGCCTGCCAAACCAGCCGCCATCCCAACGCCTGCCAACAGCCAGTGCCGACGTGGCATTCCTTTTTCAACATCTTCTTGATTCATACCGGCATCATGCCCCAATTAATCGTTTAACCGCTTCGACATCGCCTCTGGGCGAGCGCCCTTTTGCGTCCGCTTTCAAGGCGCCTCGGACATCGTCAAAGTCATTGACTAAGAGATGAACGCCAATTTCTTCACCCAATTCATCGCAAAAACTGTGAATGCTCAAAGCTTCGACAGGATCGCCATGCAAGCCATTCACCGAGCGAGCCTCAAATGCCACACCTTTGTTGATGAGTTCAATCTCGCATGACTTGGCATCGTCACAAAACAATTGCAAGTAAATGTCGGACAAGCGCGTTGCGGTGCCATGCCAGACAGCACCCCCCAAATAGGGCCTGAACTCTGCCAAGCGCGTCATCCACATCAAGGCATGCTTTCTGAGGGCTAACAGCTCTTGGGGCTGCGAGTCGGCACAAAAAAGTTCAATGTACTCGCGCACCTGCGTTTCAACTTGCTCGTTGTTGGGCAAAGGCGTGCGCGGTGGCAAACCCAAGGCCTTCAAGGCGCGGCGCTTGGCGGGGCCGTACTCCAAACCCTCTTCCACCACCCACTGCGCTGCCGAAGCTGCAATTTCATCTGTCAAATCTGCCATGACGCCATTGTGCACCGCCTAAAATCTCCCTATGCATATTCATATTTTGGGCATTTGCGGAACTTTCATGGGCGGCTTGGCCGCGTTGGCCAGAGAAGACGGTCACAAAGTGACGGGTTGCGACGCTGGCGTTTATCCGCCCATGAGCGATCAACTGAAAGCTTTGGGCATTGAATTGGTGGAGGGCTTTGGTGTTGATCAAATGAAGCTCAAGCCCGATCTGTATGTCATTGGTAACGTGGTCAGCAGAAGTCGCCTGCCTTCTGGCGAACCCAAGTTTCCCTTGATGGAAGCCATTTTGGAATCGGGCGCGCCCTACACCAGCGGCCCGCAATGGTTGTCAGAGCATGTGCTGCAAGGCCGGCATGTGTTGGCTGTGGCGGGCACACATGGCAAAACATCGACCACCTCCATGTTGGCCTGGATTTTGGAAGCCGCCGGACTTGAGCCCGGTTTTTTGGTGGGCGGTGTGCCCCTCAATTTTGGCGTGTCGGCGCGCTTGGGCAATGTCGCTGCAGGCCACACACGCAACTACTTTGTGATTGAAGCCGACGAATACGACACGGCCTTTTTCGACAAGCGCAGCAAGTTTGTGCATTACCGCCCACGCACCGCCATCTTGAACAATTTGGAATTTGACCACGCCGATATCTTTGACGACCTGCCAGCCATAGAGCGCCAATTTCATCATTTGGTGCGCACTGTGCCAGGCCATGGCCGCTTGGTGGTCAACGGCTTGGAAGAAAGTTTGACGCGCGTTTTGGCACAAGGCTGCTGGAGTGAAG
>CAIODE010000120.1 GCA_903856875.1 uncultured Burkholderiales bacterium | reverse complement strand
GCTCTTAATTTGTCTGCCACTGTTTTGGCACTTCCAACAAATGCATTGGCCTTGAGAGCCTGAAGTGCCATTTGCTCAGACTGAGAATAGTCTCGATCGGCTTGCTCTGGGGGCAGCATGGGGCCAATGCGGCCTAGATTTCGATCCATGCGCCAACGCGCGCGACTTTTGAAAAGATGCCAGGCTTCTTCGTCTGTGTCAGCCGCTAACGCCCACACACAAAGGGTGGCCTTGGGTCGATCTAAACCTGCGCTAGGCCTGAACGTATCGCGGTAAATTTGCAAGGCCTGATCAGCCCCCTGCCCATCCGTAATGAACCAAGCGAAGGCATACGGCAGGCCCAAATGAGCTGCCAATTGAGCCCCATAGTCAGAGCTGCCCAACATCCAAACATCTGGTGATGTCGCCGACTGAGGGTATGCAAACACGCCATGACCAGGATGCCCCGCTGGCAATGGCTGACCTTTGACCCAGGCTTGAAGCTCCATCACTTGCTGAGGAAAATTTTCACTGGCATAACGGTCTGGGTTCAAGAGTTGTGCTGTTTTGCCATCGCTACCGGGCGCACGCCCAACACCCAAATCGATGCGCCCTGGCGCCAATGCATCGAGCACTCTAAATTGCTCAGCCACTTTCAAGGCTGCATAGTGCGGCAACATGACGCCCGCACTGCCAATGCGAATGGTGTGCGTTTGAGTGGCAATGGCCGCCATCAAAATTTCAGGGGCTGTACCCACAATGCTGGGATGTGCATGGTGCTCACTCACCCAGAACCGAGAATAGCCCAACCGTTCGGCCTCAATGGCCAGAGCCAGCGATTGACGGATGGACTCATCTTGCCCACGGCCAGACATGGCGACCGATTGATCGAGTACAGAAAGTTTCAGGCTCATGCTTGAATCTCTAGCGATATCAAAAAATAATTCATCAAGCCTTGGCCATTTCTGCTTCTTGCAACGCGCGCCACATCACTTTACCACTGCCGCTCTTGGGCAATACCTCAATGAACTCCACCACACGCGGCACTTTGTAAACTGCCATGGTGTCTCTGCACCAGTCAATGATGTCTTGTTCACTGACTTGGCCCTTGTGCGTGCTTCTGAGCACCACAACAGCCTTGACTGATTCGCCGCGGTAGGCGTCTTTGGTCGAAATGATGCAAGCCTCTTGAATGGCCGGATGTTTGAACATCAACGCTTCCACTTCTGCAGGCCAAACCTTGAAGCCGCTGGCATTGATCATGCGCTTTAGCCTGTCCGTCATGAAGAAGTAGCCTTCTTCATCAATGCGGCCCATGTCACCGGAGCGGAAGAAAGATTTGCCATCGCGCTCAAAGAATACGCTGACAGTGGCTTCAGGTCGCTTCCAGTAGCCTTTGAAAATTTGCGGTCCCGCCATGACAATTTCACCCGACTCACCTTGGGGCAACTCTTTCAAAGTTTCTGGATCCACCACGCGCGCATCCACGCTCATGAAGGGAATGCCCAAACATTGTTTCTTGGGCGCATCGGGCGGGTTGGAATGCGAAGGCGCAGCAGTTTCTGTCAGGCCATAGCCTTCAATGTAACGAAGACCAAATTGATCCATCAGGCGTTGTGCCACAGCCTCAGGCATGGCTGCACCACCGCCACCAATGTTTTGCAAACTGGTTAAATCAAATTGCGCCATATTGGCACTGCCCAACAAATCAATGACCATGGTGGGAATATTGGTCCAGTGCGTCACCTTCCATTTGGAGATGAGACGGCCCGCCAAATCTCTGTCCCAACGAGGCATCAAAATGAGCGTAGCCCCCATGAAAATGGTAGCGTGCATCACACTGACCATGCCAGTGATGTGAAACATCGGCACCACACACAAGCATTTGTTTTCAGGCGTGCCATTGGCCCACAAGCCGCTTGACATGGCGTTGTGCATGATGGTTCCGTGCGTGTGCATGCAGCCTTTTGGCAGGCCCGTGGTACCGCTGGTGTAAGGCAATACAGCCAAGTCTTCAGATTGCGCGGTCACTGGGCCAAGCGATACCTCGCCTTGTGAAGCAGACGCCCAGGCATGCACTTCTCCGCCTTCAAGCAAAGGCAAGGCATGCACTGTCTTTAACCAGTCGCTCCAATTTGCAGGCAATTCGTCTGGGCCGATGTTGGCAGCATCAAAAACATCTGTGAATTGCGTGACCAATAAGTGCTTTAGACGCTGCGATTTTTCTAGCGCATTGCTAGCAGCAGCCAACTCTGGTGCCAGGTCTGCCGTGGTCACAGCCACCTTGGTATCAGGGTCCAAGATGTAGTGTTTCAATTCTTCGGTGCGGTTCATCGGGTTGACTGGCACCACCACAGCATCCAGACGCAAGATTGCAAAATGCGTCATCACCAACTGCGGACAATTTTGCATGTCCAACACCACGCGATCGCCTTTTTGCACGCCCATCTTGCGCAAAGCCGAAGCAATTTTTTCTGCTTCAAATTGCAACTCTGAATAAGTCCACGTTCTGCCCATGAACACCAAGGCCACTTTTTGGGGATAGCGTAACGCACTGATTTGCAAATTCATCCACAAAGATGTTTGCGGTGCTGTCAATTGGTAAGGCAATCTTTTGGGCCAAAAAGCATAGTGAGCGGGCATTCAATGAGTCTCCAACAGAATACGAAATAAGGTCAATGAATTTTTCTTTTGATGGCGTGGTGCATTTTGCACAAGAGATCCTAATCGGGTATGGGGAGATGGAACATCCCCAGAGTCCCTAAGGAGACGTCATTTTTCACGCCTCTTGGCGGGTCAAATGAAAGTCAATGTATGCGTATGCAAGTCGGCATGGCGTGAATTCACGCTAAATTGAAGTTTTTCAAACAAGACATGCATGGCCTCTCTATCCACCCCCGCTTGCTGCGGCACCAGCAAAGCCGCTGAACTTCTTCAGCTGTCGGTCGGCACGGTCCAAAGCTTGGTCGACAAGAAAATCCTTCACGCCTGGGTCACACAAGGCGGCCACCGGCGTATTTCGCTCGAATCCATTCAAAATTACCAGTTACAGCAGCAAAAATTGCCCGTACTCGAGCGGCTCATGAGCGAGCGGCTCAAAGTCATGGTGGTCGACGACGACGCCGTCACAAGACATTTGCTTCAAGACACTTGCCTCTCAGCGCACCCGCATGTCGACTGTTGCGCCATGGCTTCAGCCATTGAAGCACTGCTTCATTTGCCGGTGTTCAGGCCGCACATCATGCTCATCGACTTGCTCATGCCCAAGGTTGACGGCTGGGAACTGGTCAAGCGGCTTCAACAAAATGAAGACTTTTCAAAACTCCAAATCATCACCCTTTCTGCCCTCAGCCTGGCGGAACTGAAAGATCGTGGAGGACCGCCTGTAGGCTCGCGCTTCATTGCCAAACCGGTTGATTTAGGTTGGCTGCGTGGGTATTTGGTGGGCTTGCTCGCCCCTCAAGCTTGGGCTTAGGTAGACAGGTTTCACTTTCCACCCTATCATTACAAAATCTAATAAAGTAAGGAATAGCAATGTCCCATTCAACCCTCACAAGCAAAGGCCAAACCACCATACCGCACGAAATTCGCGAGGCTGCGGGGCTTCAAACTGGCGCAAAACTCAACTGGAGTGTCACACCAGATGGTGCGCTCATTGTCAGAGCCAAGACGCAATCCATTGAGTCCCTGGCTAGCTCGCTCAAGACTCAAGTTGGCAAAAAAATAAGCATTCAAGACATGAATCCATGGAAATAAAAATCCATGGCGGCCATCGACACCAACATCCTCGTCAGATTCCTCATTCAAGACGATGAGCAACAAGGACATCAAGCGCGAATACTCATTCAACAAGTTTTGGCGCAAGGGGAGACTTTGTTCATTCCTGTCACCGTCATCTTGGAATTGGAATGGGTTTTGCG
>CAIODE010000119.1 GCA_903856875.1 uncultured Burkholderiales bacterium | reverse complement strand
TTGAATGAAAAATACATTCAAGTCACGCCCAATTTAACGGGGGAAATAGACATTGTCATTCAGGGCCCGTGGCTGCACACCATTTTGTTTGAAATCCCTGTGTTGGCCATTGTCAATGAGGTTTACTTTAGAAACACGCAGCGCTTGCCCGACTTGTTGCAAGGTCGATCACGGATTGATACCAAAATCAAGCAATTGCAAGCAGATGATTTGAAAACTTTGAAAATTGCCGATTACGGCACGCGCAGACGTTTTTCCAGGGCATGGCATGAAGAGATTCTGCGTGTGCTAACAGGTCGCTTGGGCTCTGGGCCATCAGGGCAATTTGCTGGTACCAGCAACGTGCACTTTGCACACATGTTGGGGCTTACGCCGCTAGGTACCATGGCTCATGAATATCTACAGGCCTGTCAGGCTTTAGGACCTAGGTTGCGTGACAGTCAAGTGTTTGCCTTTGAGTCTTGGGCGCGTGAATACCGTGGCGATTTGGGCATTGCCCTGAGTGATGTCTATGGTTTCAACGCCTTCCTGCGCGATTTCGACATGTACTTCTGCAAGCTCTTCGATGGCGCAAGGCATGACAGCGGAGATCCCTTCATTTGGGGCGAGCGCATGATTGCGCACTACCGCGCCAACCGGGTTGACCCGCTTACTAAAACGCTTATTTTCAGCGATGGCCTCACGGTACCCAAAACCATTGAATTGTTTCGACAATTCAACGGACGCTGCCAACTGGCATTTGGTATCGGAACCAACCTGACCAATGATTTGGGTTATGAGCCGTTGCAAATTGTCATCAAGATGGTGCAATGCAACGGGCAACCAGTTGCCAAGTTGTCTGACTCGCCTGGCAAAGGCATGTGCGAAGATCAAAACTATTTGGCCTATTTGAGACAAGTTTTTGAGATAGAGGATATCGAATGAACACATTACTGATTGTTGTTTTTGTCATGACCTACGCGGCCATTGCATTTGAACACCCCATTAAAATCAACAAGTCTGCGACAGCACTCATTGGCGCTGGTTTACTCTGGACCATATATGCCATTGCAGGCCCTGACGCCAAAGAAGTAGAGTCGGCCATGGGTGAGTCGCTCATGTCAACTGCTCAAATTGTGTTCTTCCTGATGGGGGCCATGACCATTGTGGAGGTGGTCGATGCGCACAATGGATTCGAAGTCATTACTTCGCGTATAAGCACCACACAGCTTTCAAGCTTAATGTGGCTTGTAGGCTTCGTGACGTTTTTCCTCAGTTCCATTTTGGACAACCTCACCACCACCATCGTCATGGTGTCTCTCATGAAGAAGTTGTTGGACAAGCGAGATGACCGGCTCTTTTTTGCGGGAATGATTGTGATTGCTGCCAATGCCGGAGGTGCATGGACGCCCATTGGTGATGTGACCACCACCATGCTTTGGATTGGTGGGCAAGTGACAACCGCGGAAATCATGAAGGGATTGTTCATTCCCTCCATGATCAATCTGTTAGTGCCTTTGGCTGTGACAGCTTATATGTTGCGTGG
>CAIODE010000118.1 GCA_903856875.1 uncultured Burkholderiales bacterium | reverse complement strand
TGTCAACGGGCTTTTTGTAAATACAAAGAATTTACTTCTTCTTCTCGCACTCTTTGGCTTTTTCATTTTCTTTGTCTACACCGATGACCACCCGGCGAGCTTCAAATTTCAAGCTGACAAAGCGGCCGTAGCTTGTGCTGTTTTCACTGTTCTCTAAGAGCGCTTTGAGATCAACCACGGGAGTTGGTGTGCCACGGATGACGGACACGCCGCGAACAAAACTTGGCGTGCCGGCAACGGACTTGATGGGGAGCGGACGCATTGTCTCCGCCACATGCTGCAGTGGGAAGGCGCACGCACGTGCACCGACCATGACCACAAATAAAGGGCTAGTTTCTGCAACGCTGTCGGTTAAGACGTGCTGCATGACGCCTTGCGCGTCAGCGATGGTATTTGAGTAGCTGAGGAACTTGAGAACGAAAGCAAAGCAGATATTCTGAGCATGGCGATCTCTAATTAGTTTGGCGGGTCGCACAAACTACATTGCGAGCAGAAATTCATTCTATGCCCTTATTCGGTGCAATGGGTCCTTTTCGCAGGTATTTAACTTGGCTTGAGCGACATTCCCAGCTCTTTCAATATTTTCTCAGTGTGTTCACCCAATGTGGGTATAGCGTCCATTCGATATTCAAAGGAAGTTTGCCGACCTGGGGGAAGCAGGGCTGGTAAATCGCCGGAAGGAGAGGGGACATTGACCCAGCGATCACGGGCTTTGAGTTGAGGGTGGGCCCATAAATCTGCCATGTTGTTCATTCGTGCGTTGGCAATTTGAGCTGTCTCCAAACGTTCAATCACTTGTTGAACCGTTAAATTTGAAAACTCGTTCAAGATGATTTTTTCCAAAGCTTGGCGATGTTCATTGCGCTTGGCATTGCTTTCGAATCGATGATCTTGCGTTAAGTTGTCTTGCATCAATACATGCTTGCAAAATAAAACCCATTCACGTTCATTTTGCAAACCCAGCATCACAGTGCCTTGATCTTCAGGGCTTTCCATGTTTTTGGGGTCTAGAGCGCTGCCTACTGCAAAGGGCCCGTAAGGGTAAATGGTGGCGTGCGATGCAGCACTGCGAGGCGGTGGCGATGCGCCATCCATGGCGTAGTACATGGGAAACCCCATCCACTCACTCAAAGACTCCAGCATCGAGACATCAATGTGCGAGCCTTCGCCGGTTTTATCTCGGTGAATGATGGCTGACAAAATATTGGAGTAGGCGTACATGCCTGCGGCAATGTCTGCAATCGAGTTGCCGCTTTTGCTTGGACTCTCGGGTGTGCCGGTGACGCTTAAATAACCTGCTTCACTTTGAATGAGCAAGTCGTAGGCTTTTTTATCTCGGTAAGGGCCGTCAAGGCCGTAGCCAGATATATCGCACACAATGAGCCTAGGATTTTGCGATCGCAAAGTAGCAGCATCTAGCCCCATGCGAGTAGTGGCCCCTGGCGCCAAGTTTTGCACCACCACATCTGCTTTGGCAATCAAGGCTTTCAGAACTTCTAAATGCTGCGCATTTTTTAAATCTAGGGCCAAGCTTTCTTTGGAACGATTGACCCACACAAAGTGAGAGGCTTGTCCTCTTGCACGTTGGTCGTAGGCCCTGGCAAAATCACCCACCTCAGGGCGTTCAATTTTGATCACACGCGCGCCTAAGTCTGCCAATTGCCTTGTACAAAACGGTGCAGCAATGGCATGCTCTAGAGACACCACAGTGATGTGGTCAAGCGGCTTAGAGCGCTGCGCTTGATTGGATGCAGATGTGTTTGTAGTCATCAGAATGATGTTGGTAAACCCAGCACATGTCGCGCAATGCTTCTCGCAAGGTTTGATATGCATCGGGTTTGCAAATTTGACAGTATTTCAGGGCTCAATGGTTTACCTTGATGGATGCGGTTTGAATTTGAGTTAAAAATATAACATCCTCAGCCTCAAATCCCATTCAAAACACCAAATGATTGACCATCTTGACCACTTAGTTCTGACGACTTCCAATGAAACTGCTTGCGTGGACTTCTATACGCGAATCATGGGAATGAGCTTGGAAAGCTTTATAGGCGGTACGCCACCCGTCACTCGAAAAGCCTTCAAATATGGCAATCAAAAGATTAACTTGCATGTGAAGGGCAAAGAGTTTGACCCCAAGGCGCACTTGCCAGTGCCAGGATCGCTAGACCTTTGCTTCATTGCCGCGGTGCCGCTTGCGCAAGTGATTGCCAAGTTAAACGCAGAAGCTTGGCCTATTTTAGAAGGGCCCGTCATGCGCACTGGCGCCACACAAAAAATCAGGTCGGTGTACGTGCGTGACCCCGACCTGAATTTAATTGAAATTTCAGAGTTGGCC
>CAIODE010000117.1 GCA_903856875.1 uncultured Burkholderiales bacterium | reverse complement strand
AAATGGCATTGGTATTGAGTGCCATTTGGAGATAACTTAAAGTTTGAAATTGATCCATGATGAAACCTCGATTTGGAGTTTAAAGAGTAGGATTGATTTCCATGATTGGAAATTAAAACTTTTCACTTCTGAGAAACAAGACAAGAAGCCGCACATTCACAACTTGATGTCTATCAAGTTGACGCCCGTAAATCAGATTAGATATAAGGCCAAACCCTCGCTTCAACTTTGGAAATTAAAAAGTGACATCAAGGCTGTAAGGCGACCATGACACTTAGTTGTCTTTCCAAACGACACTTGCATACCAAAACTTCAGCAACACATGATGGCCATGATGAGCATCAAAAGTGCCAAACCCAATGCTGGTGACCGATTAGAAAGAAGGTGCTTGAGCGGATTGATTCACAAATCTAATTTTCAAGAAAGAACACAGACTATTCTTTCTCATCAAGTTATAAACGCTAATTCAATTTGCCCCATTTACTCATTAGCCTAACGCTTCAACACCCAAAATAAATTAACCCAGAAACGCATCAAATCTTTATTTATTGATACGATTTGGGGGATTGGGATGTTAGAAATTAATATTTATAGTTCAAGAACCCGGCATAGCTTTAACAATAATTGCGCATGCCAACCGAGGACCTGCATTACCGGTGGGCTGTGTTTTATAGTCATCCGGGTCTCTGTGAACTATCAAACCGCGACCCACAATATCTGCTGAGCCAGAATAAACAGTGATTGCTGAGGTTTCAAAAGATAATTTTGCGTTACCGTTCATATCAGCAACTAAAGAGGGTAAATCTCCTGCGTGATGAGCGCTACTGCCATGAGCGCCATGCGCCTTACCGTTAGGATTAAAGTGACCACCTGTACTCATGCCGTCTCCGCTTGAGCAGTCCCCTTTTTCATGAACGTGGAACCCATGCTCTGCGTTTGGCTTAAGACCTTGTATTTCTGCGGTGACTAAAACTTTAGACCCAATGGTTTTAAAAGTTACCACGCCAGTTGTGGTGCTGCCTTTGGTTGGACTTAAGCGAGCGTTTGCTGAAGGTCCGTCAATTTGTGTGGCACAACCTGACAGTAAGACTAAAGAGCAAGCAATGATTAGTTTATTCATATGGAGGTCTCAATTTAAAAAACCGAGTTTGTCACACTTCATACAAATTAAGTTCAACTGCGATTCAATTGCAAATAAATTGGACGCGCTCGATCTCGATGTAAATTATTGAGTACAAGTTCTAGTTCGGGTAATGGTGCCATCTGGATTTTGGGTCTCAGTCCAAGGGCTGCATGATTGATTTTGAGGCTGAACCACTACAGGCTGTTGCTGCTGAATAATCACAGGCTGCTGAACATACACTGGCTGCTGTCGTGCTGCCTCATAAACGATTGCACCACCAATGATCGTCGGAACCATCCACTGCCAACCACCACCGTAGCCACGCCCCCAATAGCCGCCGCCATGGTGCCTTTGAGCCATTGCAGAGGCACAAAGTGTCATTAGTAAAATAACCAATAGCTTTTTCATATCGTTCCTTAAAGCAAGATTAACTCTTGACAGCATGGTATTGCTTACCGCATCAATTGTAAAGTTGCCCGTATCTGGGAGAATCAGCACCATGCATCAAGCACATGAGTTTTTAGAAGTCGTCACCGCCACGCTTTACAGAGCTGCGACTTATGCAACCACCCACCTGATTGACGACGCTGCAATACTTTCGCTCATCTTTTGTTGAGTATTGCCAGGCGACGCCACCGAATCAAGTTTCCAGCACCGAGGGATGGCATCCAGCTCGAATGCTAATTTTCTAGTCAAAATTAGAACTTTTTTTTATAACAAATCTCCCAATCCATATTGGTGCGGAATCAGACTACTTAAAGATTTATTTCTCCATGACTCTCTGAGAATTAAAAATTATCCAAAACATTTCACTGATAATGTTATAACTTTTTAATAAACAACCACGATTGGTTATTAGCATGAAACAAATTCTCGATGCACAAGCTGTACCCAGCTCTCTTGCAGAACAAATTTTCAGACACCCAACTTCCAAAGCCTTTCAAACTTGGGTTGGTTTAATTAACTTTTGGATTTTTGTTTCATGCTTGGCTCTTGCAGGTGAAACAATCGAACCTTTTGCTACTACCCATAGTTTTTGGTTCAACTGCATTGAATACTCGGCAGTTTTTTTCTTCACCCTGGATTATTTAGGCAACTTGTACTTTGCTGACAATCGCGTTAAATACTTTTT
>CAIODE010000116.1 GCA_903856875.1 uncultured Burkholderiales bacterium | reverse complement strand
GCCACGCGCTGGCGCAGGCTGGCTTTGTAGTCGGCGATCTCGCCGCGCATGGCCGCCTCGGTAATCGCAGCCACCTCGGCCTTGCGCCCGGCGGCGTCCGCTATTTCGTCTATGCACTCGATGTTGATCAAGGTCGAGTCCATGTCAAAGGCAATGAGTTTGAAATCGCTTAATTTCAAAGGCGGCGTAAAGCCCTTCACGGTCATACCTTGTAATGTAGGGATGCTGTGCTCGTTGCTCATGCTGTTTTATCCTTCCACGGTCTCAATTTTAGGCTGACCCAAAGACCGCAAAATATCACGCACCATTTGCGCGCGGGCTTTGGGGTCGGGCAGCTCGCGCTCAATGCGCAATTTGTCATTGCCAGCCAATTGAATGTGCTTGTTCTTTTGAATCAGCTCAATGATGCGCATGGGCTCAATGGGCGGGTTGGGCTTGAAGCTGATTTGAATCATGCCGGGCGCAGCATCTACCTTCACCACACCATAAGGCAAGCTTAATACCCTTAAGCGATGCACATCCATGAGCGTTTGAGCCTGCGGTGGCAGCTTGCCAAAGCGGTCCACAATTTCTTCTAGCAAAGCATCAATCTGATCGGATGTTTTGGCGGTTGCTAATTTCTTGTAGAACGACAAACGCAAATGCACATCGCCGCAGTAGTCGTTCGGCAGCAGGGCAGGGGCATGCAAATTGATGTCGGTGGCAGCTGACAAAGGGCTGAGCAAATCGGGTTCTTTGCCCAATTTTAAACAGCGCACTGCTTCGTTCAACATTTCGTTGTAAAGCTGAAAACCCACTTCCAGCATGTTGCCGCTTTGGTTTTCGCCCAGCACCTCACCCGCACCGCGAATTTCCAAATCGTGCATGGCCAAATAAAAGCCGCTGCCCAATTCTTCCATTTGCTGAATGGCGTCCAAGCGCTGCGCAGCATTTTTGGTGAGCGCGTCAATTTCTGGCACCATCAAATAGGCATAGGCTTGGTGATGGCTTCGGCCCACTCGGCCGCGTAATTGGTGCAGTTGTGCCAAACCAAATTTATCAGCGCGCGAAATCACAATGGTGTTGGCGGTGGGCACATCAATGCCGGTTTCAATGATGGTGGAGCACAATAAAATGTTGTAGCGCTGCGCCACAAAATCGCGCATCACTTTTTCCAAATCGCGCTCGGGCATTTGACCATGGGCCACTGCAATGCGCGCTTCCGGCAATAGTTCTTCCAGCTTTTGGCGGCGATTTTCAATGGTGTCCACTTCGTTGTGCAAGAAGTAAATCTGTCCGCCGCGCTTGAGTTCACGCAGCACCGCTTCGCGAATCACGCCCACACCCTCGTTGCGCACAAAGGTTTTGATGGCCAATCGGCGCTGTGGTGCGGTGGCAATGACGCTTAAGTCGCGAATGCCTTCCAGCGCCATGCCCAATGTGCGCGGAATGGGGGTGGCCGTGAGCGTGAGCACATCCACTTCGGCGCGCATGGCTTTCATGGCTTCTTTGTGGCGCACACCAAAGCGGTGTTCTTCGTCAATCACCAACAAGCCTAAGTTTTTAAATTGGGTTGATTGACTTAGCAGTTTGTGCGTGCCCACCACAATGTCCACCGTGCCATCGGCCAAACCTTTGAGGGCTTCATTCACTTCTTTGGTCGAACGAAAGCGAGAGACTTCAGCCACCTTCACCGGCCACTTGGAAAAGCGGTCTTTCAAAGTTTGAAAATGTTGCTCAGCAAGCAGCGTGGTCGGTGCCAAGATGGCCACTTGCTTACCGCCTGTGACAGCCACAAACGCAGCGCGCAATGCCACTTCGGTTTTGCCAAATCCCACATCGCCACACACCAAGCGGTCCATGGGGCGTGGGCTGATCATGTCTTGAATGACGGCATGAATGGCCGCGTTTTGGTCGGCTGTTTCGCTGAAGCCAAAATCGTTGGCAAATACTTCGTAGTCTTGCGGGCTGTATCTAAATGCGTGGCCTTCGCGGGCAGCACGCCTGGCATAAATGTTCAGCAACTCTGCCGCAGAGTCGCGCACTTGCTCGGCGGCTTTGCGTTTGGCTTTTTCCCACTGACCACTACCCAAGCGGTGCAGCGGTGCTTCATCGGCGCTCACGCCGGTGTAGCGGCCAATCAGTTGCAGTTGGCTAACGGGCACATACAGCGTGGCCTTGTCGGCATATTCCAAATGCAAGAATTCTTGCAACGCGGGTGTGCCATCGGGGTTTTTCTCGCCCAAATCCATGTTGACCAAACCACGGTAGCGGCCAATGCCATGCGCGTTGTGCACCACGGGGTCGCCTACATTAAGCTCTGATAAATCTTTGATCAGCGCTTCAACATCGCTCACTTGCTCTTGTTTCTTACGCCTGCGTGTGGTGACGCCTGCTGCAAACAATTCGGTCTCGGTGACCAAATCGATGCCAGCTTCAAACCAATGGAAGCCAGAATTTAAAGCGGCTGTGGCTATGCCAATTTTTTCATCGCTGGTTTGAAACTCTTGCAGGTTGTCAAACGCCGGTGGGTTCACGCCGCCTGCGCGCAAGAAGTCAAGCAAGCTTTCACGTCTGCCGTCACTCTCTGCCAATATCAAAACGCGATTGGGGGTGCTCCTTATGTGTGCTTGCAGTTTGGCCAAGGGCTCTTCTGCGCCACGCACCACCGTGAGGTCGGGCAGGGGCTGTGCCAAGGTGTTGTCGGCATTGCTGTCTTGGCTGTCACCCACAGTGTCTCTGGAACCGGGGCGCAAAGCCAATTGCGCATGTTGGTTGGTACCGGTGTAAAACTGCTCGGCCGATAAGAACAAAGCTTCAGGCGGCAAAGCAGGGCGCTCTGGGTCGCCTTGCACCAATCGATAGCGGTCTTTGGTATCTTGCCAAAAGCGTTGAAACGCGGGCTCTAAATCGCCATGCAAGACCAGGGTGGCCGGTGTTGGACCGCCAGCGCCCAAATAGTCAAACACCGTGGCAGTTTCTTCAAAGAACAGCGGCAAATAATATTCAATGCCCGCAGTGGCCACACCATTGCCGATGTCTTTGTAAATGCGACTTTTGGTGGGGTCGCCATCTAGCAGTTCACGCCACCGGCTGCGAAACTTGGCACGCGCCGCTTCGTCCATGGGAAATTCTCGGCCCGGCAACAAACGAACTTCGGGCACGGGGTACAAGCTGCGCTGCGTGTCTGGATCGAAAGTTCGGATGGAATCAATTTCGTTGTCAAACAAGTCGACTCGGAAGGGTACTTGAGACCCCATGGGAAACAGATCAATCAGGCCCCCCCGCACCGCATATTCACCGGGGCTGACCACTTGGCTCACATGGCTGTAGCCTGCCAAAGTGAGTTGGGCTTTGAGTTTGGCTTCGTCTAGCTTTTGTTTGGTCTTGAATTGGAACGTGTAGCCAGCCAAAAATGAAGGCGGTGCCAAGCGGTACAAAGCCGTGGTGGCCAGAATGAACACCAAGTCGGCGCCTTCAGCT
>CAIODE010000115.1 GCA_903856875.1 uncultured Burkholderiales bacterium | reverse complement strand
CTTGTCCAAACACCACACTCTTCAAATCGCGCTCAATGGTTTGCAATTTGCTGCGGTCGTCGTTGGACACATTGGCTGGCGGAATGCGCGCAATCTTGGCCACGATGTCTTCCACTTCGGCTTTGCCGATGGTTTTCTTGCGCTTGGAAGGCGGCAGAATGCGTTGTGCCGCGCCAGCTTCGTCAATCACGTCAATGGCCTTGTCTGGCAAGTGGCGATCGTTGATGAATTTGGCAGACAACTCGGCTGCGGCCTGCAAGGCGGCATTGGCATATTTCACGCTGTGATGTTCTTCAAAGCGAGACTTCAAGCCTTTCAGAATGTCGACTGTTTCTGCCACAGTGGGCTCGACCACATCGACCTTTTGGAAGCGACGTGACAGGGCGGCATCTTTTTCGAAAATACCGCGGTACTCGGTGAAGGTGGTGGCGCCAATGCATTTCAGTTGACCGCTCGAGAGCGCAGGCTTGAGCAAGTTGGAAGCATCCAATGTGCCACCCGAAGCGGCACCCGCACCAATGAGGGTGTGAATTTCATCGATGAACAACACTGCATGGGGCTTGTCTTTCAAGGCTTTCAAGACACCCTTCAAGCGTTGCTCAAAATCACCACGGTATTTGGTGCCCGCCAAAAGCGCGCCCATGTCGAGTGAAAAAACAACGGCCTCTGCCAAAATTTCAGGCACGCTGCCTTGTGTAATGCGCCAAGCCAAACCTTCTGCAATGGCGGTTTTACCAACACCGGCTTCGCCCACCAACAAAGGATTGTTTTTTCGGCGACGGCACAAGATTTGGATGGTGCGCTCTACTTCATATTCGCGGCCAATGAGCGGGTCAATCTTGCCCTCTTTTGCCAGCTGATTCAGGTTCTGAGTGAACTGCTCTAAAGGCGATGCCTTCTCGTTTCGCTCAGAGCTACCGCTACCCTCTTCACTTTCAGGCGCTGGCGCAGAATCGCTGCCCTTGGTAGCTTCAGGTGGATCGCTTTTTCGAATACCGTGGGCGATGAAATTAACAACGTCCAATCGAGTAATGCCTTGCTGGTGCAAGTAGTACACAGCGTGCGAATCTTTTTCACCAAAAATAGCAACCAGCACATTGGCGCCGGTGACTTCTTTTTTGCCACTGCCAGTCGATTGGACGTGCATGATGGCGCGCTGAATCACACGCTGAAAACCCAATGTGGGTTGCGTGTCGACTTCTTCGGCTCCCGCCACTTGGGGCGTGTTGTCTTTGATGAAGGTGGCCAGAGATTGACGCAAATCGTCGACTTGCGCTGAACACGCGCGCAGCACTTCTGCTGCGCTGGGATTGTCTAGCAATGCCAACAGCAAATGCTCCACGGTGATGAACTCGTGACGCTGCTGACGCGCCTCAACGAAGGCCATGTGCAAACTGACTTCCAATTCTTGGGCAATCATGTGATTTCCTTCAATGCCTTGCGGAGGTTAAAAATATTAGGTTGGGTAGATTTGTTGAATTGCAACTGCTTTATGCCACATTCTTGCCGACTTTTTGTGAGATTCATGCCACAGGCTCGCTCACACACTGAAGTGGGTGTCCCGCCTGATTGGCTGCATCAAGCACTTGGTCGACCTTTGTAGCGGCCACGTCACGGGAGAAAACCCCACAAAGGCCCTTGCCGTCCAAGTGAATTTTCAACATGATTTGAGTGGCGGCTTCTCTGTCTTTGTTAAAAAACTCTTGAAGCACCAAAACAACAAACTCCATGGGGGTGTAATCGTCATTCAGCATGACAACTTGGTACATCTGAGGCGGCCCCACTTTGGCAGGCCGTCTTTCTAAAACCACAGAATCGCTATTTCCGGGGGTCCGAGCAGGCTCCCCGACCGATCCGGGCGGGTTTGGTGAATTTGGTTTTTTAGGTTTCTCTGTTGCCATGATTTCATTCTATAGAGACTGCGAGGGGTTCTGAGCCGACCCCCTAAAAAGTCCTTATGTCGCAATGCAGCAATTTTGCATCAGTCGGGTAAACCTTGAATTGACAACGTCAAAAACAGTGCTTTAAATGTCCTCTATAAATCAAACGGATGGAGACATGCATGCTCAACGGAACAGTGAAATGGTTCAATGACGCCAAGGGATTTGGATTTATTCAGCCCGATGGTGGTGGTCCAGACGCTTTTGCGCACTTTTCTGCCATCACCATGGAAGGCTTTAAAAGCCTTAAAGAGGGTGCCAGGGTCAGCTTTGAATTGACCGATGGCCCCAAGGGTCCAATGGCCATCAACATTCAGTCTGAGCAAGGTGCGGTGCCGGAAGTCAAACCCGAGGCGTCTTGAATCCCAAACAAAAAAGCTCTTAAGAATGAATTCTTAAGAGCTTTTGTGTAACATCAATGGTCGGCGTGGCGGGATTCGAACTCGCGACCCCTTGCACCCCATGCAAGTGCGCTACCAGGCT
>CAIODE010000114.1 GCA_903856875.1 uncultured Burkholderiales bacterium | reverse complement strand
TGGTGCCAAGAGTTTGCCGACAGCCGCCAAGCTGCGCAGGCCCCTACGCCCCGCGAAGCGGTGAAAGATGCCGACATCGTCTTTTGCTGTGTTGGTAACGACGAAGATTTGCGTGCGGTGGTGCTCGGTGCTGACGGCGCTTTGGCTGGCATGAAAAAAGGCGCTACCTTGGTGGACCACACCACGGCTTCTGCCAATGTGGCGCGCGAGCTTTATGCAGCGGCAAAAGCACATGACTTGCATTTCATTGACGCGCCAGTTTCGGGTGGTCAGGGCGGCGCTCAAAATGGCTTGCTCACCGTCATGTGCGGTGGTGATGCTGCCATTTTTGAAACCACCAAGCCAGCGGCCATGGCTTTCTCGCGTGCTTACACCTTGATGGGTGAGTCAGGCGCGGGTCAACTCACCAAAATGGTCAATCAAGTGTGCATTGCGGGCTTGGTGCAAGGTTTGTCAGAAGCCATTGCCTTTGGTCAAAATGCGGGCCTGGACATGAATCTGGTGTTGGATGTGATCGGCAAGGGCGCCGCACAAAGCTGGCAAATGGACAACCGCGGCAAAACCATGGTGGCTGGCAAATTCGATTTTGGTTTCGCAGTCGATTGGATGCGAAAGGACTTGGGACTGGTCATGGACGAAGCCAAGCGCAATGGTGCGCGTTTGCCAGTCACAGCCTTGGTTGATCAGTTTTATGCCGATGTGCAGCAAATGGGCGGCAAGCGCTGGGACACTTCCAGCCTGATCAAACGTCTGGGCTAAGCACGTATCACAAGACTCAAGACAAAAGGGGCTCTGATCAATTCAGAGCCCCTTTTTCAATGGTTCAAAACGCTTTAAGGTTTGGGCTGTGCTTGCGGCGAAAAAGGTTGCGCACTGATGCGCTTTAGCTCTTCGTCGGTAATGATTTCAAAGACCCTGACCACCTTCACCACGCCACTCACGCTGCCACTGCGTGCAATTTCTGAAGCGCGTAGCGCCTCACGGGACGTGACGCGACCCATCAAATAAACAATGCCGCGCTCAACGACCACTTTGAAAGCGTTGGATTGCAAATCTTTGGCATCTACCATCAAGGCCTTAATTTGGCCGGTGGTGATGATGTCTTTGGAGCGCTGCGTGAGTGAACTGGCAGGTTCAATGGCCAGGTCATTGACCACCGAGTTCACATTCTCTTGACTTTTGGCCAGTCTTTCAGCGCGTTCCTTTTCTGCGGCTGAGCTCACCTCGCCGGTCAACAACACCATGCGGTTGTAGCTGGTCACATTCACGTGCGCGGCATCATTCAAATTCAGACGCAAGCCCTGGGCTGTTCGAAGTTCAATGCTCTCGTCTTCTAACTGTATGCCAGCGGTACGGCGATCGATGACCACCAAGCCACCCATGACGGCGCTGCCAACCACCAAAGGCGCACAGGCCGACAAACAGGCCGCCATGGTACAGGCCGCCAAAGCAGAAAGTATCCAACGATTGAAATTGAGGTTCACTTGAAAAGTCCTTAGAAAGTCTTGGAATATTTTAAGCGCGTTGATTCAGAAAGGGAATGCCCTGCTTTGGCTCATGCCACGGCGTCTTGGTCGCCCATCAGTTGGGCGTCTACGCCATCGCACAAACAGTGCAGGGCCAATTGCTGAACCTCGCGAATTCGAACCGCACGATCGTGCGGAATGCCGACATGCACATCTGTTTCGCGCAGAGCTTTGGCCACGGAACCACCGCCCTTGCCAGTCAGGGCGATGACGGTCATGTCACGTTCGTGTGCGGCATGCAAGGCCCGCATCAAACCCTCTTCTTCACCGGTGGAAGTGAGCAACAGCAGCACATCGCCGGCTTGACCTAAAGCGCGCACCTGCCTGGCCAAGCTGGCGTAGGCAGGATCGCCCAAACCTTCGTGGCGCAAGGCAATGGCTGCCAATTCGGGTCTTTCGCGCTCAAATCCACCCACAAACAAACTGGCGAAATACTGTGCCAATGCGGCCGCACTGCCTTCACCGCAGACCAACACTTTGCCACCACTGGTGACGCAGGCCATGAGCGCCTGTACGCCTGCATCCAAGGGCTTGGCCAAGGTTTCGGCCGCTTGGTATTGCAAGTCGGCGCTGTCGATGAAATGTTGTTGAATGCGCAGTTCTAACATGGGATGAATGATACTCGCAGCCGATTCAAAGCGGCCATTTCAAGCTTTAAGAAACCGCATCAAAAGCATCCTTGACCCAAATCATGCCTTCAGGCTCCCAAGCGATGACGTCAAAACGCGCTGGCGGGAGTTGTCGCCAGCGCATGAGGAAAAACCGGGCTGCAAAAACAATGCGCCGCTGTTTGACGGCACCTACACTGCCCAAAGCACCGCCAAATTGACGCAAGGCACGCTTTCGAACCTCCACAAACACCACGGTGCTGTCGGATTCTTGCAAAATGAGGTCAATTTCACCACCACCCCGTCCGGGCGTTCGATAATTGCGCTGCAACAAACGCAAACCTTGTTGTTGCAAAAAAAGCAGCGCGGCATCTTCCGCGGCATCGCCACTTTGCTTACTTGTCCGATTGAGGAGCACCATTGAATTTGCCTTCTGAAAAATCTGAAGCCCTGCCAGCCACTGCCTCTGAAACCGCAACAGATGCGTCGAGCACTTCATCGGGCGCAACGACTGCCTTGACTGCGGCGGGTGCTGGTGGCTTGGCTTCGACTTACAACAAGGCATTTCAAGCGGCCCGTGAAGCTGTAGGACCACAAAATCACCCGGCCAGCACACTGTATGTGGTGGCCACGCCCATTGGCAATCTGGCAGACATCACTTTGCGCGCTTTGTATGTGATTGAAAGGGCTAACACCCTGGCCTGCGAAGACACGCGTCACACCCAACAACTTTTGCGCGCCTATGGTTTAGACAGAAGCAATTCGCAGTTGTTGGCGGTCCATCAGCACAACGAATCAGAGGCTGCTGCGCAAGTGATTGCGCGTTTGGCACAAGGTGAACGTGTTGCGTATGTGAGCGACGCGGGTACACCGGCCATCAGCGACCCCGGTGCACGATTGGTTGCTGCGGTGGCCGCAGCAGGTTATCGCGTCATGCCCTTGCCAGGTGCCAGCAGTGTGACCACGCTGCTCAGCGCTGCTGGCGTGGTGGGTGAAGGCGGCTTTGTCTTCACAGGATTTCTATCTTCCCGTGCCACTGAAAGACAGCGCGCCATTGAAACGTTGAGCTTTGAAACAAGGGCTGTGGTGTTGCTTGAAGCGCCGCACCGCATTGAGGCCTTGGCCCAGGCGCTTGCCTTGTTGGGAAGTCGATTGATCACGGTGGGCCGTGAGTTGACCAAACAATTTGAAACCGTGCACACCCTTGAGGCTCAAAAATTACCGGCTTGGTTTGCAGAAAAAGCCGACAACTTGCGAGGTGAATTTGCATTGGTCATTCACGCCTTGGATAAACCCAAGGCAGAAAATGATGAAGCCTTAGATGCCGACAGCTTGCGCACCTTGAAATTGCTGCTGGCAGAGTTGCCTTTGAAAACCGCCGTCAAAGTGACCAGCGACATCACGGGTGTTTCTAAGAACCTGATTTATGACACAGCCCTCAGCTTGAAGAAGGGCCTTGACTAGCGTTTGCGCAAGCCCAGCCACATCACGGTGCCCACCACCAAGAAGGCACCTACCAGTTGAATGGGTGCAATCGATTGATCGAGCAAAGCCCAAGCCAGTACCAAGGCAAACACGGGTTCGACATTCATGATGGCCGAGTTGCCCACCACACCCAACTTGGGCAAGACTGTGAACAAAATGGTGAAGGCCGTGCCATACAAAAACGTCAGCATGCCAAGCCCCCACCAACCTTCAGGTGCTTGCGGCAAATGAAAACCACCCTGACTCATGGCCACGGCCACTGCCAAAATGCCCACAATGGACATCGAAGAAAAAGTTCGCACGCGCCCATCTAGGCTTGTGGTTTCATGCTGCGTGTAAACCAAGGCCAAGCCAAATGTTGCGGAGGCCGCTAACGCAAATGCAACCCCAGCGCCAATTTGCGACCAATGCTCTGCCGCGCCAAGGCCTGAAGCAGCGCCCATCACATCGAGCGCCAAAGCCAAACCGGCCAACAAAATAGGCATGCTCCAAAGCACCGCTTTTTCAGCTTGGTGCTTGTACAGGACACGCGCCCAAAAAGCGGTTGACAAGGGGTACGTGTTAAAGGCTAACAAGGCCAAGGCCACAGGCAGTCTGGCCACCGATGAATACAAGCACATGCTTTGAACGGCAATCAGCCCGCCAATGATGAGCATGTATTTTTTGTGGTTGGACTCAATTTGAATGTGAACTTTTTGTTGCCACAAAATCAAACCCACTACGAGTGCGGTGACCACACTGCGAAAGCTCACTGCTGTGACCACATCCACGCCATTGTTAAAGGCTAAGCGTGCGGCCACATGGTTGGCGCCCATCATGAACGCGATGAGCAGCAAGGTGGCGAAGGCCGTGCTTGTGAGCGATTTCGATTTTTTTTTCAGTCATGTATTCATTCTGACGGATAAAGTCCATGCACTTGGGCATGCAGGCGACTGAGACCCAGCAAGGCGTCGGTATAGGGCGTGCTGACTTGGGTGAGTTGACCCAACTCGCGCACCACACTCACCAAAGCGTCTAGCTCTACAGCTTTGCCCGCCTCGACGTCTTGCAACATGGAGGTTTTAAAAGCACCCAGCTTTCGGGTCACGGCGTGTCGATCTTCTGGCACTTGGGCAATTGGTATGCCGATTTTTTCACCAATGGCTTTGGCCTCGAGCATGATCTTGGACACAAAATCTCGCACCAAGTCGTCTTGCAAAATCAAATCGGTGGTGGCACCCGTGAAGGCGCTGATGGGGTTGACGGTCATGTTGCCCCAGAGCTTGTACCAAACATCTTTTTGAATTTGTGCTGAGGCATTGGCATTGAAACCTGCCGCTTGCAAATCGAGCACCAGGTGTTGTACGCGTTCAGCAGCTTGTGTGTTTTGTTCGGCAGGCTCACCCACAATGAGGCCATTTCCAAAGTGATGGCGCGCCACACCTGGCGCATCCAGTGAACAACTGGCATGCACCACGCAGCCCACCACATGGTGCGCTGGAATGGCGTGGCCAATGAGACCTTCTGGGTCGATGGTTTTAAGGCGCGTGCCTTGAAGCGATTGACCAAAGCCTTCAAAGAACCACCAAGGCACGCCATTCATGGCCGTCATCACCATGGTGTTGGTTGCCAGCAAAGGTGCGATGCCTTTGGCCACATCGGCCATGGCGGGCGCTTTAACGGCCACGATGACCAGATCTTGGGGTCCTAAATCAGCGGGGTTGGCAGAGACTTTGACATCTGCTTTCAAGTGGGTCTCTTGCGTTGTAAATTGCGCTTGCGTTTGAATGCACTGCAGGCCATTTCTTTGCAAGGCCGCTAACGTGGCACCGCGCGCCACCACACTCACCTCATGCCCCATTCGTGCCAAGTGCACGCCAATCCAAGCCCCAATGGCGCCTGCGCCATAAATACAAACTTTCATAGACGGTAGCTTTCCTCAGGTTTTTGCAATTGCCGATCCACTTGTCGAATCAAGGCATCTAAAACATCGTTGCCTGCGCCATGGTTCGGGTTGAACTGCAGCGCATCGCGTGTGCACTTGGCTGCAACGTCTTCGCTGACTGGAATGACTTGCGAAGGGCCGCCCATGCTGAACGTAGCCAGCTGAATTTCACAGGCGCGCTGCAAAGTCCAGAGGATGGCAAATGTTTGAGGCAAGGTAGCGCCCCAGGCCAGCAAGCCATGGTTGCGCAAGATGACGGCTTGTTTGTTGCCAATGCTCTTGAGCAATCGCGGCGCTTCATCAGCGTGGATCGTGATGCCTTCAAAGTCATGGTACGCGATCATGTTGTGCAACTGCGCGGTGTAAAAATTGGTTTGCTGCAAACCTTCTTTCATGCAGGCCACGGACACGCCTGCGGTGGTGTGTGTGTGCATCACGCAATGTGCTTCAGGCAAGTTGTCGTGCAAAGCAGCGTGCACCGTGAAGCCCGCAGGGTTCACAGGATAGGGTGAGCCATCGAGTGCCTTGCCTTTCAAATCAATTTTCACCAAATTGCTGGCGGTGACTTCGCTGTAGTGCAGGCCAAAGGGGTTGATCAAGAAATGTTTTTCGGTGCCACATACTTCTTGCGGCAAGCGCAAGGTGATGTGGTTGTAAATCATTTCGGTCCAACCCAAAAATGCGAACACCCGGTAGCAAGCCGCCAGCTGCACACGGGCCTCCCATTCTTTGGGATGCACTTCATTTCGCAGCGAACGCGCAGCAGGCAGTTGATGTGTCAACATGATCAATACACCTGTCCTGAACTTGGCAACGCGATGCCAGCATCTGGCTTGAATTGACGCACCAATGCCGAAGTTTGCCGGACCAAGATTTGAGTGTCTAAGCCCACTGCCACAAACAAGGCGCCGAGCGACAAATAGTGTTTGGCTTGGGTCACATCTGACGTCAAAATGCCTGGCGCTTTGCCTGCTTTCAAAATGCGTGCAATAGCGTCTTCAATGGCGGCCTGCACTTCAGGGTGATTGGGGTCGCCCACATGGCCCAAAGAGGCCGACAAGTCTGCAGGGCCAATGAACACACCATCCACGCCGGTCGTGTTGGCAATGGCGTCTAAATTTTTCAAGGCTTCTCGCGTTTCGGCTTGCACCAACAAGCAAACTTGCTCGTTGGCCTCATTGGTGTAGTTGGGGAACATGCCCCACCGTGAAGCGCGCGCGCCACCCATGCCGCGCACTCCGCCTTTGCCGTCGTTTTGGGGGTAGTGCATGGCTTGCACACATTGGGCTGCTTGCTCAGGTGTATCGATCATTGGAATTAGCAAAGTCTCTGCGCCCAAATCCAAATACTGCTTGATCAGTGCTGTGTCGCCTACTGGCACACGTGCAATGGCATTGTTGACAGGATAGGCCGCAATGGTTTGAAGTTGCTGCTGAATGCTTTGCAAATTGTTGGGCGCATGCTCGCCATCAATCAACAACCAGTCGAAACCAGCCATGGCGCATATTTCTGCGCTGTAACTGCTGGCGAGGCCCATCCACAAACCAATTTGGGCATGCTTTTCGGTGATGGCTTTTTTGAAGCGGTTTACAGGTGTTTTCATCATGTCTCTTTCTTAAATGAATTTAAATTGCAAACGGCCTAGAGGGCCATAGTCGGCATCGAACGCGTCGCCCACTTTGGCCGGAACTGGTTTTGTAAAGGAGCCGGCCAACACAATTTGTCCGGCTTTCAAATGCTCGCCCCATGGGGCCAACTTGTTGGCCAGCCATGCAATGCCCACCGCAGGATGGCCTTGAACGCCAGCCGCCAAGCCCGTCTCTTCGACCACGCCATTCAATGTCAGAATGGCGCCGCACCATGGCAGGTTGGTGGTGAGCGGATTGACCTTTTCGGCGCCTACCACAATGCCAGCGTTGGCTGCGTTGTCACTGATGGTGTCAAACACTTTGCGCATCACTTTGGTGTGGCGGTCAAACTGCTCAATGCGCGAATCGATGATTTCAATGGCCGGCGTGACATAGTCCGTGGCTGCCAACACTTGCTCAACCGTGACATCAGGGCCTTGCAGGTCTTTCTTCAAGACAAAGGCCAACTCAACTTCTACGCGCGGCACCACAAAGTCTTTGTGCGCAATGTTCAACACGTGTCCGGGTTTGCAGGTGTACAACATGTTGTCGAGCAAGGTGCCGTAATCGGGTTCGTCAATTTGACTGGCCTGCTGCATGGCGCGTGAAGTGAGGCCAATTTTGTGCCCAATCACTTGGCGGCCTTCGGCCAATTGAAGCGCTACCCATGCGCGGCTGACACGGTAACCATCTTCTATGGTCATGCCTGGGAAGCGCTTGGAAAAGTGTTCCACCTGTTGCCGTGTTTTTTGCGACTGCTGCAACTCAGCGGCCAGTTGCGCAATTTGTGCGGAATCAAACATACAGACTGTCTTTCAAAAACGTGAAGTGCGGTGCGCTGATTTAAAGCGCAGCAAACAATGGATGCACATTGCTGTGCTTGTGGTCAAACACCTCAGGGCCCACATCGATTTGGAACGTAATGCCGACGTGCCTTGTGACAAACAAGTCTGCAAAATGTTTTTTTGTAACTTCCACCAAAATTTCACCCGCGCGTTTTTGGGTGGCCTCACTGCGCCCCTTGCCCATTCGCACATTCAAATAGACAAAGGCGTAGTCTTCTGAGCCACCGTGCGGATTCTGGTCAAACTTCGCAGCCTTGCGCCCCGCCGCGCCCCCATCGGCCACGGCGTAATGCGGCGCAGGATAGGCCAACACGCGCGTGCCTCCGGTGGGAAACACTTGTTTGCCCGATTCATCAAAGACCGTGAGCATGGCATCGGCCAAATCGCGGCACAAAACTTTCATATTGGTTTCTGCATCCAACTGACCGGTATAGAGAATGACCAAATGCGGCATGAAATATCTTTCTAAATTACAAACGTCGCGCGCCAGCGGCATACACCGCTGCGGGGTCTTTCAAGCTGTTGAGGTTGAGCGCATAGGACGCGCCGCCTTCTTCTGCACTCACAGGATTGACCGGAAACACCACATTGATTTGTCCGGTGCCCGAGCTTGGAAAATAAGGCGTGATCACTTCGGCCTTGCCTTGGTAGTGGTCCCAACCCAGAACACCCAGCAACATGGCTGTGTCGTGCATGAAACCTTCGCCATGGCCTTTGGCGGCGTACTCGGGCAGCATGGCGCAAAAAGTTTTCCAGTCGCCTTGTTGCCACAGTTCAACCACATTGTGGTCAAGTTGCTCTAAAAACGGGCTCCAAATTTTGTTGGCATAGTCAGGTGCCAGGCCGTTTTGCGCAAAGCGATGCGACAAAGAGCCACTGGCAAAGAAAGCAACATTGCCGTCGTAATGTTGCTCCACTGCGCGCCGCATGGCCCAACCCAATTGAGCGCTTTCAGACAATGAATGCACCATGCACAGCGCCGATACCGAAATCACTTTGTAGTGTCGGTCGGCATTCATATACCGCATGGGCACCAAGGTGCCATATTCCAAAGCCAAGCTGGTGTGCTCATGCGCCAACGTGGTCACGCCTGCTTCATTGCAGGCCTTGGCCAAAATGTGTCCCAGTTCAGGATTGCCATCGTATTCATAGGGC
>CAIODE010000113.1 GCA_903856875.1 uncultured Burkholderiales bacterium | reverse complement strand
GGCATCCAAGTTTGAAAGTGGTTCATCAAGCAACAAGACAGGCGGTTCAATGACCAGTGCACGCGACAAAGCAACACGCTGCCTTTGCCCACCTGAGAGTTCGCGCGGATACCTTTTTGCATAGTCTTCCAAATGCACCAAGGCCAATGCATCGGCTACTTGCCGCGCTCTTGCTGGTTGCGAGACCTTGCGCATTTCGAGTCCAAATCCTACGTTCTCTTCGACGGTCATGTGTGGAAATAGAGCGTAACTTTGAAACACAATGCCTAAGCCGCGCGTGTTGGGCTTGGCATGGGTAATGTCATTGCCGTCAAGGGTAATTTGGCCCTCTGTGACATCGGCAAAGCCCGCAATCATTTGCAGTGTTGTCGTTTTGCCGCATCCTGATGGACCGAGAAGGGTGACGAACTCACCTTTTTCAACGCTCAGATTCATCTTGTCGACTACGCAATTAGAACCGTAGAACTTGGTGACATCTGTCAGCGTCAAAAATGACATTGAACGGCCCTTTCAATGGCTTTGAACATTGCTTGTCATCTTGTTTTAAAGACTCTCAGCCGTCAACAGGGAATATCATTAAGTGTGAGAAATAATTTATTGATTTCGATCATTGAAATTTTGAAATAATTTGATATCAAATCTGTCCCGCACACCAAATAATCGCAGGAAACGTGGCCAGCCAAGCCCAGAAAAAACGGTTTAAGCCAAAATACCAAAAAACCAAGAAGTGGAACAAGCTTGCGATCAGACAAAAAAGGACTGCCAATCGCGCATCAAGCAGTGCCAGTGGTGCCAAACTCTCCCACACTATAAAAGTCCATGAGCTTAGTGTCGCCAGCCAGGGTTTGCGAAGCCAATGCCCCGAGCCTAAAGGCCCATGAATGGCAGCGTTTAAAAAGATGGTCATGGCCCTGCCGTTGCGCCATTCACGTTGAAGCAGCTTCACAGAGCCAGACATGAAATAAGACGTGATGGATTGGATGGTGATGTACCAAAAACCTGCACGCCATCCGAATTCGGAGCTTGAGAAGTGGCTCACAACTTGTGCAATCAACAAACCCGTCAGCACGACCAAGGTCATGAAATCACTGCCGCCATTGAAAGCGCCTCGCCAGCGAATGAGCAATGCCAAATTGCTCACAAACAAAAAACCGATGTTCAATAAATGACTACCTTGAAAGACCAAGCTGACCAATGCCAGAAGTCTTAGAACCAATAAGGCAGTGAAGGCTTGGGGCGTAAACAATGAATCTAAAAATTGTCGCATCCATTGGTTAGGAACGTCCTGGCGTTGAATAGACCAAACCCACAAGCCATTTCCCTGCGTCGCTGGCCGCATGCGCAAATATTCCAATGTTTGAATGCTCAAGCTCCATGCAAACAGCAGTTCTATGGCGCGAATGGCCAAATGTGTGCTGAGCATGAAGGACGCATGCCAGTCCATTGTCATGTTCGAACTTCCTCCGGCGAGGTCATCATGACGTGGGTGTGGGTGGTCTCAGCCGAGTTGTCAAGCAACATCCGCAATTCAAATTGATTGTGGGTATGTTCAGGATATAGGTTGTGCAAAACACCTGCTACAAAGTGCGCCACCATTTGGTAAGACACAAAACTTCTGGGATCGCAGCCCTCAGGGGCATCGTTGAGATCTGACCAAAAGTGATCAATCAAGTTTTGTTGGGCTAAACCTAAATTGGTTTTTGGATTGTGAAAGAGATGCCAGAATTTTTGCTCAGCGCGGGGATAGAGATGGACCCAGTCGGTCCAAACCAATTGACCGGTGGCATTGACGATGCCGGCTCGGGCATACAGGTGAGGAACATACCCTACAGCGTGAAAGAACTTCCAATTAGGAAAAAAAGAGCGAAGAAGAAAGAGCCACGGCCCGCTAACGATGGGCGTTTTGTAGATCAAGGTGAGGACGAGCACCAAGAAGTAGCCGATGACCCAATAAACTGACATATCAAAAAAGAACACGGTGCTGAGGCATTGCAATCATGAAATTTGGCTTCAATGACAAAATCATTTTAATTCATCTTTTAATTTTTTGTATCTATAACTGTCACAAATATTTCACCATAATGAAATCTTGGTGAAACTCTCGGCCTGCATTATCAACTTCCAAGTTAAATACAACTTGGGAGACCATGATGAAAGAATTGCCAAGCCCTACATTTCCGATTTCGCAAATTTCGTTGCCTCGGGGGTCACTTCATCAAAGCCCTCAAAATCAAAATGCAGCCAGCCAAACAAAAATTTCGAAATCTGCCATCGAAGTTAGCTGGGCTAAACATCAAGACGAGGTAAGAGAAGCTCAAAGACTGCGTTTTGAGGTTTTTGGCAAAGAAATGGGTGCCAGGTTGCCAGAAACTGTGCCTGGGCATGATATCGATCTGTTCGATGATTATTGCGAGCACCTCTTGGTTCGAGAGGGTGTTTCGGGTGCTGTGATTGGCACTTACCGTGTCTTAACCCCAGCACAGGCTAAACGGGTTGGAGGCACCTATACAGATACTGAATTTGATTTAACACGTTTGCGTTTCATGCGAGAACGCATGGTGGAATTGGGCAGAAGTTGTGTTCACGCCGAGCACCGTCATGGTGGTGTTATTTTGGCCCTCTGGGGTGCCTTATTTGAATTCATGGCACGCAACCAATTGGACACCATGATTGGTTGTGCAAGCATCCCCATGCTGCACAACGGCATAATAAGCGGCGATGCTGCTGCCAGCATGTGGAAGCAGCTTTCGGTATCAAACTTGGCTTCCATAGAGTTTCACGCTCGGCCTCGCTTGCCTCTGCCCATAGAAGAATTGGACTCAGACTTGCCTGTAGAACCCCCCGCACTGATCAGGGGCTACCTAAGGCTTGGTGCCAAAATTTTGGGTGCTCCCGCATGGGACCCCGATTTCAACACGGCTGATTTGCCCATGATGATGCAAGTGAAGGACCTTCCGAATCGATATCGCAAGCTTTTTGCAGTGACATGATGATGTTCAAAGATGTTCAGGAATTTATGCCAGGGGAGAGTGCCTCAGCGCGGCATTACCGTGCCATCTTTATTTCTGATCTTCATCTTGGAACACCTGGTTGCCAAGCGGAAGCCCTGTTAGAGTTTTTGAAGTCACATACCTGCGACACTCTTTATCTGGTGGGCGACATCATTGACGGCTGGCAGCTTAGGCGCAAATGGTATTGGCCCCAAGCTCATAACGACGTCGTACAAAAATTATTGCGAAAAGCGCGCAAAGGTTGCCGTGTGATTTACGTGCCGGGGAATCACGATGAATTTGCCCGTGACTTTTTGAATCACTCCTTTGGTGGTGTTGAAGTAGTGGAACACGCTGTGCACATTACCGCCGATGGTAAAAAGCTATGGGTGATCCATGGCGATTATTTTGATGGTGTCATTCAATTTGCAAAATGGCTGGCCTATGTGGGTGACACCTTGTACGACTGGGCACTCAAAGCCAATCGTCACTTGAATTACATGCGCGGCCGTTTGGGAATGCCCTATTGGTCTTTGTCCGCTTATCTGAAATTGAAGGTTAAAAAAGCCGTGAATTTCATTTCTGACTTCGAAGTGGCTGTTGCACACGAAGCGAAAAAATTGGGCTATGACGGTGTTGTGTGTGGTCATATCCATCATGCTGAAATTCGCGACATAGACGGTGTGCTGTATTGCAACGATGGCGATTGGGTTGAGAGTCTGAGCACCTTGGTTGAGCACCATGATGGACGTTTAGAGATTCTGACTTTTGACCCCTATTCTGACGAAAAAATTACTGTGAAACCCACTGCGTTGGTCAGTGCTTGAAGAGCTCTAAGCATCAGGGCGCATGCTTTGAGTTGCCACAACACTAGCTTGGCTCACCCAGACAAATTCAGCCACTGTGGTAACGCCATTACAAAAAATGGAAACCAAGAAAGTACAACTGTGCCAATGAACATTGCCAGCAAAGCTGGCAGCACAGATCGCATGACCTCTTTCAATGACTTTTTAAACACAGCGCTAGCAAAATAAATATTCATGCCTGCAGGTGGGCACAAGAAACCCATTTCCAAATTGGCTAGAAAAATGATTCCAAAATGGACCGGATCAATGCCGTAACTGATGGCAAGTGGCAGCAGTAATGGCACCAGCACAATGATGGCGGCATAGATTTCCATCAGTGCGCCTGCAAAGAACAAAAATACATTCAATGCCAGCAAGAATACATAGGGGTTGGTTGTAATGCCCTGGACCCACTCAGATGCCAAGTCTGGAATGCCAACGTCAATCAAATAGTTGGTGAGACCAAGCGCCATACCCATGATGAGCAAAATGCCACCAATGATTTGTGCTGATTGATACAGGCAATGTCTCCATATTGCGAAGTTCAGTTCACGGTGAATCAAGCCTTGCGTGATCAGAGCATAGGCCACCGTGATTGCGGCCCCCTCGGTCGGTGTGGCAATGCCTGAAATCAAGGTGCCAATGGCTATCAAAGGTGCGATCATTTCCCATTTAGCAGCCCACAAGGCCTCTTTCAATGAGACACCAGCTGCCAACGATGAAGTCGCAGTATTGGGAAAATCGATGGGATGATTTGAAGTTTGAGTGGTTCTCAAAAAACCACCAAAAATCAAAAGCGATAAAACCATAAGACCCGCGGGTATGAGGCCCGCTACAAACATGGTGTTGATTGGTATGCGCGCCATGATGGCATACATGATCAGAGGCACAGAAGGCGCTAACAAAACGCCTAAAGAGCTTGCGCTGGTAATCAAGCCAATACTTTTTGATTCTGGGTAGCCCACTTTGAGCAGGAGAGGCAACATCAATCCCCCCAGCGCCAAGATCGTGACGCCGCTTCCGCCCGTTAAGGCCGTAAAGCAACTGCAAAAACACGCAACCGCGAGGACGCTGCCCTTTTGCCCAGAGCCAAAGAGGCTGCTAAACAATTGGCTAAGCCGATGAGCAGCCTGGGTATTGGCAAATACAAGGCCTGCAAGCGTAAAGAGGGGCAGTGCTGGTAAAGATGGGTTGACAGTAATTTGGTAATGAGACAAAGCCAGAGATGCCATGGGTATGCTTTCTGATGAAAACAAAATCCAAGACAAACCACCCAAAACCAAAAACACGGGGCCGCCTAAAGCGAGAAAAATGAACAGAAGAAAGGTCAGCCAAAGCGTTGGAACATCCATCGAGGCCAGCCACTGACTGGCCTGCCATGAAGCCACAAAAACGAGCAGAGTTCCCGCCCATTGAAAGATGAAACGATCGTTCCACTTTTGGCCGAATTTAAGGCCCAGAATGCCAAAGCCTAATGGCAAGGCGCACAAGAAGAGCCAGGTTGGCAAGCCGTAGGCGATGGTATGTTGGGTGCCTACCTCCGTCATGACCAACTCATAACTGGCTTTTGCCAACACCCCGCAGATCAGTGTGGAGCCTAAAAAGACCCAAGCCCGAGCTAGTTTTTGGGCCAGAGGGTTTTCAAGATCACGCCACAAGGCGCCAAGGCTGGTTAAATGACCGGTTCTTTCCGCATAGACAGCACCTGCCAGTGAAAAAAGCAAGCCTAAGTGCTGAACCAAGACTGGCGCATTGTCGATGCCGCTGCCTTGAATGGGTCGCAATAAAACTTCAATGACAGGAATTAAAACCATCCCGCAAAGAGCAAGTGCAGCAATGCTCGCATCCCAATTTTGCAGGACATGTCGACCTCGTAAAACTTGCATCATGGGGTTTTTGAGGCGCGGTATGTTTTAAGGTGTGCAAAAACTTCATCAAATGTATCGGCTGGCACCATTTTTCCTCTGATTCGAGGGTAAAGCGTTTCGGTAAATGCACGCCATTCTTTCATTTGCTCTGCATTGGGCGTGTTCACTTTCAGGCCTCGCTTCTTCATGGCGTCTACAGCCTCTTCGACTTCCTTGCGTGCTTGTATGCGAATCAGGCTGCCCGCCTTGTCTGCCGAGGCTTTTAAGATGGACTGAGTCTCTGGCGACATCTCATCGAATGACTTTTTGGAAATCACAAAGGCACCCACAATAGGCGCCCAGTTGATTTCCAGCATGTTGGGTGCCGTATTGTAGATTTGCGTAGCTAGGGCGAAATAGGGTGTTGAGGGCACCACATTGATCATGCCAGTTTGAATCGACGGCAGGATATCTGTAGGTTCTAGCGGCACGGGTGTGTAGCCCATGCTTTTCATGATCTCTTGTTGATCTGCTTCTGCGCCCCATGCAAAAAATTTCATTTTTTTGTAATCATCAGGACTGAAGGCTGCTTGTTTTGAAAAGAAACGCACCCAACCTGCATCGCCCCAAGCCAATACAACATAGCCCTTCTCTAGAAACTTTTTTTCCATACCAGGGCGCATCTTCTCGCGCACATAGTCCAATTCTTCCCATGAGCGAAAAGCCAAAGGCAAATTTTGAAGCGCGGCGATCGATGGTTCAATTTCTCGCAAACCAACAACTGACAGCAAGGCTGCGTGCAGTTGACCAATGCGCATCCGGCGAACCATTTCTGCTTCACCGCCTTGGCTGCCATCGGTGAAAACATTGAATCGAGGTGATCCTGGTTGGCTCTTTTTCCAAGCTTCACCCACTTCCATCAACTGGCGGTGATACAAAGAGTTTTTAGGAACCAATGAGCCAATTTTCAATTGAGGATCAGCAGCATAGGAAGTGAAAGGGAATGAGGAAGTCAGGGCCAATGCAGCAAAGATTTGAATGACTGATCTGCGAATGAAGTTTGCGTGCATG
>CAIODE010000112.1 GCA_903856875.1 uncultured Burkholderiales bacterium | reverse complement strand
TACCGAACAAGCTATGGCTTTGTACGGCAAGGACGTGTTGATTATTTCTAACCACCGTGTGGGTGGTCAAACTGAGCTTGTCATTGCGCTCGAGGTAGAGACCGTCGAGATGGAAGCCAGTGAAGACGATTTGATGTCAATGGAAGATACGGTGGAGATGACTTCAGTGGAAGAAGCGCCAGTGAAATTGGCAGAAACCAAGGCCAAGGACGGTGTAGGTTTTGACGATCATTTGGCCAATGCTTTGTTGGGGCCCCTGCGTGCGGCAGCCATGAACACAGATGCTCATGCAATGCCCGCCATGACTTTGGCCGAGCAAGCTCGCGAAAACAAACGTGGCAAAGAGATTGTGTCTTTGGTGATTGAAGAGCTGTCGGCATTGCGTCAAGAAATTCGGATGAACCAGCAGGTCTCTGCTTGGGAAACACAACAACAATGGCCAGAGTACTTGCAAGAATTGGTCAACAATTTGTGCGAAGCGCCGGTGCCCTCTGCTTTAAGAACACTGCTCTTGTCTGGGCTGAAAGAGCAAAAGAATTTGAGCGAAGCCAGGTTAAGTTTGCAACAGCAATTGCTTTGTAATTTGAAATCAAAATCTCAGACATTTATTTTGTCAGGTGTGCATGCTGTGGCGGGTTCTTCTGGCGCCGGCAAAACGCTGATGACAATTCGTTGGGCGCATCATGCAGCCCGCCTGATGGGTTCTCACAAAGTGGCTGTGGTGTCATATCAAGATGACCGAGCTGGCGCATGGTCACAAATTCAACAACTTTCTGCGCAGGCTGAGGTGGATTGCTACCGCGCTGCCAATGCTGATAGCTTGGGCCAACTCTTAAAAGAGTTGTCGTCAAGACAATTGGTTTTAATTGACACCTCTGGCGTTCAAATGACAGATCGGCTGGTTGAAATTTTAGCAATTGATCGCGATTGCCAGCTTCACGCTGTGCTGCCCGTGGATGCTTCTAGTGTGACTTTGAAGCGTGTTTTGACCGATTCAGGCTTGACTTGGAACAGCCTGATGCTGACCAAATTTGATGAATCTAGCGCGCCTTGGCCTTTGATTCAGTTTTTGAGCAACGATATGCCCAATTTGACCCTTGCTATGGGGAGTGAATCTGATAAATTGAGTGATGGAGTGTTAACCTTAAGCCTTGAAGTTTTGGTCAATTTAGCCATTGCGCGTTGCATGCCTGAATTTAAGCCCGCCGAAACGCTAGAGAATATTGCCCCAACATCTAATATCTTGAACTTGTCCAACATTGATCTGAACATGATTCGACCTGCTCGGCAGCAGGTATCCCCACCTATTTTGGTGACGCATGGATAAACCAAAACGCACTCAAGTGATTGGCGTAGCCAGTGGCACAGGCGGCGTGGGCAAAACCACCGTTTCTGTCAATTTGGCTGCTGCCTTGCAGGCTACTGGCGCGCGCGTCATGCTGTTTGACGCAGACATGGGATTGGCCAATGCACAAATCTCTATGGGTGTGCGGTGCCCCTTTAATTTAAGTGATTTTTTAAGC
>CAIODE010000111.1 GCA_903856875.1 uncultured Burkholderiales bacterium | reverse complement strand
GAGCGTTTAGGCTTGCCAGAATTACCCCATGAATTGTTTATTCAATCGATCCAGCAACTTGTCTGTACCGATGCAAAGTGGCTTTCACAAACTCCTGAAACGAGTCTTTACTTGCGTCCATTTATGGTTGCTACTGAAAGTTTTCTAGGGGTCCGCAGTTCTGAAAAAGTTTCCTATTATGTGATTGCCAGTCCTGCCGGGCCGTACTTTGAAAACGGTGTGTCATCCGTACCCATTTGGGTATCTGCCCACCACACGCGCGCCGCCAAAGGAGGCACCGGATTCGCAAAGTGCGCTGGCAATTACGCAGGTTCATTGGCGCCGCTTCAAGAAGCACGTCAAAACGGATGCGCACAAGTTTTGTTTTTAGATGCTCAACACGGTCAGTATCTCGAAGAGCTTGGAGGCATGAATATTTTCATTGTCTTCAAAGATGGTTCGCTTGCGACCCCAGCCTTGAGCGATAGCATATTGGCGGGCGTGACACGCCAGAGCATCATTGAGATTGCAAGGGCTGATGGCCGTCGCGTAGACGAACGCCAAATTAGTTTAGAGGAAGTGCGTGAAGGCTTAGCTAATGGCGACATTGCAGAATTATTTGCCTGCGGCACAGCCGCTGTGCTTTTCCCCATCAGTATTCTAAAAAGCCACACTTTTACTTACGTTAGCCCGGACGCTGGGGCCACCAATGTGAGCCTGTCTCTTCGTGAAAAGCTGACAGACATTCAATATGGCCGCTCAAAGAACAGCAACAACTGGATGCAAAAATTGAGTAGCGCTGGACTCGTCATTGGTATCTGATCGCATAATGGCATCACGGATTAAAGTTTGACTATGAACACAATCAATGAACTGGCCCCCACTGGAAAGTTGCGAGCTGGCATGAATTTAGGTAATAACTTGTTCACTCGCCAAAATGCGGCAGGGGAGCTGCTTGGCGTTAGTGTCGATTTAATGCAAGAGTTGGCCAAACGACTTGGTGTTTCTTTAGACATGGTCATTTACGACCAACCTGGGCAAGTTGCAGACGATGCTACAAATGGCGTGTGGGACATTGCCATCCTTGCCATTGAAAAAACAAGAGCAAAAACCATTTCATTTTCCCCCGCTATGACTGAAATTGAAGCTGGATATGTTGTTCATAAGAGCTCAACTTTACAGGGCACTGAAGAAGTAGATGCCAAGGGAATGAAAATTGCCGCTCCTGAAAAAGCAGGTTACGAACTTTATCTAACGAGTGCCTTGAAAAATGCATCGATTGTTCGAACAAAGAACTTTGCCAATTCGATTGAAATATTCAATGAGAATGCAGTCGATGCGCTTGCTGGGCTAAAACCAAACCTCATTGAATCAATGTCCAAATTACCAGATGGAAGATTAATGCCAGGCAATTTCATGACCATCAATCACGGCTTTGCGATTGCACTTGGTAAGCCCGCAGCAAACGCCTATTTGGAAAATTTTGTCAAAGATTTGATCGCAACAGGTTTTGTTGCTAGATCTATAGAAAAACATCAGATCAAAGGCTTGGTAGCAATTAGCCATTGAGAAGCAATAACCTCAATTAAACCCAAAGCTTCATTGGCCAAGGCGAATTGAACAGTTCAGTCGGCAGTGATGTTTGCACTTCTAACGGTTTTTCCCCACAGCTCAAAATCTGATTTGATTCGCTCGGCAGTTTGCTGGGGAGTCATTGACATGGGGTCGTAGCCTTCTCGTTTGATGGCCAAGATCACTTCTGGATCTTTCATCACGCTTGTTAAGGCTGGTACCAATTTGTCCATGACTTCTTTTGGCAGTCCAGCTGGTCCAACAATGCTGAACCAAATACTGGCATCAAACCCTGGAAAACCGGCCTCTGCCATCGTGGGTACTATCCCACCAACATGCGAATTGGTTTGTCCGGGTACTCGGCACTGGCAGGCGAGATCAGTGCTGTCAAACAGAAGGCGGTGGTTAAAAAGATTTTGAACATGTGCATGTTTTACGCCTGTGGGTTCAACTGTCCACGGTAATTTTGGCACGACGAATCACTTCGCCCCATTTCAAATTATCAAGGCGCATTTGCTCACTGATCTGGGCCAGGGGCATTCGGCCGATTTCTTCAACCCCCGTTTTACGCAAAGCTAGAACAACCTCGGGGTCATCCATCGTTGCTCGAAAAACAGCACGCAATCGGTCGAGGGCTTCGGCAGGCACGCCGGCGTTGGTCACAAAACAGTTCCAAGGTTTTTCATCAAAACCTTCAAACCCTTGCTCGGCTATGGTGGGAACATCGGGCATTGAACCAGAGCGCTGCGCTGTAGAAACTGCTAGAGCGCGTATTCGCCCAGTTTGAATGTGAGGCATGGCCGGCCCCAAGGTTGAAACAGCCAAATCAACCTGACCACCCACCAGATCGGCCATGTACTGGGAAGCCCCCTTGTAAGGCACATGGTTCAAGCTAATGCCTGCACGTTGCTTGAAAATTTCAGCAATTAAATGATGGGGTGAACCCACACCTGCACTGGCGCAATTGAGTTTGTTGGGATTGGCTTTTG
>CAIODE010000110.1 GCA_903856875.1 uncultured Burkholderiales bacterium | reverse complement strand
GGTGTCCTGCGACACCATAGCCACGCTTTTCCCACTCAGGGCCCCAATGGGCCTCAAGAGCGGCAGGCTCAAAAGACTTGGACAGGCTTTCAAGGCCGGGTTGCTGGATGGCGGGGGTGGTCTCGTTGCTCATGGGCTAGGTTTGCTGAGATTGCCCAGAGGCAATTTCAAGAATGGACTAAAGCCATGATTTTAATGGGCTAGCGCCCAGTTTTCGAGAGTCAAGACAGGTTCTGGTTCAGTTCTTCGCACATTCAATGCAATCTCTGAGCACTGAAGCGTCTCCCACCTGATTGGCCAGCAGCAAAATCAGCCGCATGTTGAGCTGCTCTGATTGCTCGTCATTCAGCCCTTCATGCGCATTCAACAATTGTTCATAAAAGCCATCGGCGTCTTGTAAGTTCAGTTCTGTTTTCATGAGGGTGAGTCCGAATTGAATCAAAGGCACAAAGAGGTGGCAACAGCGGCAATCAAATCACCGTTCACACCTTGGCCGGTGTCTGCCAAATAACCATCGGGTCGAATCACTGCCCAACCGCCAACGGGCACTGCAGCACAGGCGCTTTGCAAATGGCCTTGTTTGTCCCAAATGTGTTCGCGAGCTTGGGGGCTGTCGACTTTGGCAAGGACTTGCACACATCTAACGGGAAGACCAGAGGCGCTTAGTTCTTGTAGGCGTTTAACTGACGCTTTGGATTGCTTTCCGAAAACCAAAATCAGCATTCGGCCATTTGCCCATTGCAACAGGTCGTTCAATGCCCCCGATTTGCCTGGACGCCATTGAATTTTGACGTTTTGAACCGAGATGCCGCCATTCTCCCCACACACGCGTGAACCACGGTAGCTATTGGCAATGGCCATGCGGCCTGTATTGATCAAGGACCTTGCAAATGGAAATTGTTTGGCCAAGCTGATGGTGGCTTTTCTGAAGGCACGTTCAACACCGTCCGCAGGCCTTAAAAATCTTGCCGTGCGGCGCGTGACTTTGACATTTTCTTGCGCAGCTTCTAGACGCTCGTCGTTGTAACTTTCAAGCAGTGCTTCGTCGGCATGGCCGCGCAACACCGCTGCCAGTTTCCACGCCAAGTTGTCAGCATCGGCTACCCCATTATTGCCACCGCGTGCGCCAAATGGGTTCACAATTTTGGCCGTGTCGCCCATGAAAAATACCCGTCCCATGCGCAAAGTGGTGAGGCACTGACTCTTGTAGGCATAGGGGCCCACCCAGACAATGTCGACCTTCACCTTCTTGCCAAATTGACGCTCTAAGCGCTCCCGCACTACGTCTTCGCGGCTGATGTAAGCTGCATCGGCGTTGGGTTCCATTTGGTAATCAATGCGCCACACATCGTCGGCCATCAGATGTTGCCAGACAGCGCGGTTTTCATTGAAGGGCGCTTCAATCCAGGTGTGGCGCTCGGTGGGGGGGTGCGTGTCAAAGCGCACATCGGCAATGCACCAACGGTCATCGCCTTTTTTGCTTTCCATGCCAACGCCAGTCCATGCGTGAAAAGGTGTGTGCGATCCCGTGGCATCTATCACATGATCGGCTTGAAGTTGGTAAGTGCCTTCGGGTGTTTCAACGCTGAGTGTTGCGAAGTCTTTGTTTTGCTTGAAGGCTGTGACGCGTGATTGCCAGCGCAAATCAACAGAACCCAGTTCTTGAATTCGCTCTACCAAGTAGCCCTCAATGTAAAACTGCTGAATATTGATGAAGGCGGGTTGTTGCGAGAGATTGAAATTGCTTTGTAGCTTGAGGTCAAAGTTGTAGACCTCATCATTGCCTGCAAATGTCCGACCCACACTCCATTGAATGCCTTTTTTGGCAATCCGATCAAACACGCCCAGCTTTTGAAAAATTTCCAGTGATTTTTGGGTGTAACAAATACCGCGCGAGGAGGCGCCCTTGACCCCTACAGTGTTGTCTTCGTCGAGTAGAACGGCTTTGATGCCCAAGTTGGCCAAGGCACAAGCCAAAGTCAGACCTGAGATACCGCCCCCCACAATGACGACCGCATGCCGTAATGTTTTGTTTTGTACCAACTCTGGCGGTGTCACAAAAGCATATTCGGGCAGTGTGTAACCAGCGCCTTGAGTGAACTCATAGCCATTGGTAAATTGAACGTTTTGAAAGGCGGGCGTGTTCATGGTTTTAACGCATCCCAACTTTGACGTTGCCAAAAACCGATTGTGCTTCTCTGGGTAAGCAGCGCCAGTACTGTGCGCTGGCTTGCACCACACCGCCCAGTTCTGCAGCTGCTTGCCATGCCCATCGAGGGTTGTACAAAAAGGCTCTGGCAAAGGCGATGAGGTTGGCATCGCCTCGTCGCAATATCGCCTCGGCTTGTTGCGCTTGCGTAATCAAGCCTACTGCGATGGTGGGCAGGCCGGATTTGTCTTTCACTGTTTTGGCAAATGGCACTTGGTATTCAGGACCGATGGCAATCTTCTGTTGAGAGGCGACACCGCCTGAAGAAATATGGACAAAGTTTGCACCAGCGTCTTTAAGTCGAACAGACAAGTCTGCTGTTTCTTCAGGATTCCAGCCGTCTTCGACCCAATCGGTGGCCGACAGGCGAATGCCTAAAACACCATTGAACTTAGCCCGCACAGCGTCAAAAATTTCTCGAATAAATCGTGTGCGGTTTTCAAAATTTCCGCCATATTGATCGCTTCTTTTGTTTGAAATAGGAGATAAAAATTGATGCAACAAATATCCGTGAGCTGCATGGATTTCAACCATTTCGATGCCCATGTCTTGCGCACGTTCGGCTGTTTTGACAAAGGCATTTTTGATGCGCTCAAGTCCTGCTGCATCCAATTCAGTAGGCGGTGTCTCGGTGGCCAGATGTGGCAAAGCACTGGGTGCGACCGCTTGCCAACCCTGATGTGCCGCATCAAGCAGTTGCCCACCATGCCAAGGTGCTGCACTCGAAGCCTTGCGGCCTGCATGGCTAATTTGAATGGCAACGGGCACGTGGGGTGCAAGTTTTCGGGCCCGACCTAATGTGTCTTGCAAAGCTTCGGCCGTAGCTTCATTCCACAAACCCAAACAGCCCGGGCTGATACGGCCTTCATCGGTCACTGCTGTGGCTTCTAAAACAACCAGGCCTGCGCCACTGTTGAGCAAAGAGGTCCAGTGGGCCAAATGCCAATCGGTGGCTTTGCCCTGATCTGCTGAATATTGGCACATGGGCGCAATCACGATGCGATTGGCCAAATTAAGGGGGCCTTTGGGGGAGGGTAGCTGGTACTCAGAAAAAAGAAGACTCATGATGGTTTACTTTTAGTTTGGGGCCGCAAATGCAGATACGATCAAAATTGAGACAATTTAGGCTAATGCCTTCACCTGCAAAGTACTGTCACCTGCAAGATAATTGAGTCATTAAAGGATTTTGCACATGCTGCTTCTATTGTCACCTGCTAAATCGTTGGATTACGAATCCCCGGCTGAGGGGGTACCCCATACCTTGCCCCAATTTGTCTCGCAATCTGCAGAATTGATAGAGGTATTGAAACATAAAACGCCAGCGCAAATTTCTGAACTCATGGATTTGAGCGACAACTTGGCAGCTCTTAACGTGGCCAGATATGAAGCTTGGCACCCTAAATTTACAGCTAAAAACTCAAAACAAGCGGTATTGGCTTTCAATGGCGACGTCTATGACGGCTTGGAAGCCAAATCTTTGAAGCCCAAAGACCTTGAGTGGGCGCAAGAGCACGTTTGTATTCTGAGTGGCTTGTATGGCGTGTTGCGCCCCCTAGATTGGATGCAACCCTATCGCTTGGAAATGGGAACAGCCTTGACCAATTTGCGGGGCAAAAATTTGTACCAGTTTTGGGGTGCGAGCATTGCGCAGCATCTCAACGCGCAATTGGTGAAGGATAAAACACCAGTCGTTGTCAATTTAGCGTCGCAAGAGTATTTCAAGGCGGTTGATCAAAAGGTTTTGAAGGCGCGCGTGATTGAGTGTGTGTTTGAAGAATACAAAGGCGGCAAATACAAAGTCATCAGTTTCTTTGCCAAGCGCGCGCGAGGTTTGCTTGCGCGGTATGCCATTCAAAAACACATTCAAAATCCAGAAAAGTTGAAAGACTTCAATCTGGAAGGCTATGCTTATGCGGCCTCTGAGTCTGATGTCAATCGTTGGGTTTTCCGACGCCGAGAAAAGGGAGCGGTATGAACCAGCCGGAGCAATCAGAGTTGGGCAAAAACAGCGCCTATGTCGATCAATACGATGCGTCTTTGTTGTTTCCTATTCCGCGTGCTGTCAAGCGCGAAGAGTTGGGCATTCTAGGTTCACCTGTTTTCTTTGGCGCTGATTTATGGACAGCATTTGAACTTTCTTGGTTCAATCTAAAGGGCAAACCTCAAGTGGCCATTGCGCACATTACGGTGCCGGCGGAAAGCACACACATCATTGAAAGTAAATCTTTCAAGCTTTATTTGAACAGTTTCAATGCCACCCGATTTGTCGATGCGCAAGCCGTGCGTGATTGCATGCGAGAAGATTTGGACGCAGCACTCTGGCATGGTGGGAAAATTCTGGCACGCTGTGGCGTCAAAATCATTCTGCCCGAAGAGTTTGACAAAGAGCCTGTGCATGAACTGGATGGCCTCAATCTGGACCGAATGGACATTGAGTGCACACACTATCAGCCTGCACCTGAGTTGCTCAATGCGCAAAAAAATGAGGCGCCCGTGACCGAAACATTCGTGAGTCACCTGCTTAAAAGCAATTGTTTAGTGACAGGTCAACCCGACTGGGGGAGTGTTCAAATTTCATACTCGGGCGATCAAATCGATCAGGCAGGCTTGCTGCAATACATTGTGAGCTTTCGAAATCACAATGAGTTTCATGAGCAGTGTGTGGAGCGCATCTTCATGGACATTTGGACACGCTGCAAACCGTTGAAGTTGTCTGTGTATGCGCGCTATACAAGGCGCGGTGGCTTGGACATCAATCCTTGGCGTACCAGCCACCCGCAATCGCCGCCCAAGAACATTCGCACAGCGCGTCAATAACCCAGACATCTTCGGTGTAACGCATTACAGCTTATTAGCCCAAAGTCTTGAAGCCTTTGAGGGGGGCAAGCGGTGGAAATTGGGCTGGGCGCTTTTCCTTGGCGGCCACCAGCGCTTCTCGGATATGCGGGTTGCTCCAAATGGCGCCTTGCAACCAACCCATTTGGCGCAAACTGTCTTCCACGCTGTGATCGCGCGCGTAGTTCAGCGCTTGCTTGGTGCCCCAAATGGCCACAGGTGGTTTGTTGGCCATTTCTTTGGCACATGCCAGAGCACCTGATACCAAAGCTTCCTGGTTCTCAAACACCTGAGTCACGAGGCCGTGTTTCAAAGCATTTTCTGCACTCAAGCGGCGGCCGGTATAGGCCAATTCTTTGACCAAGCCCATGGGCAGCAATTTGGGCAAGCGTTGCAATGTGCCCACGTCTGCCACCATCCCGATGTTGATTTCTTGAATGCAGAAAAAAGCGTCTTGGGTGGCATAGCGAATGCAGCAAGCCGTGACCATGTCGACAGCACCACCAATGCAACCCCCGTGAATGGCAGCAATCACAGGGATGCGCATGCTCTCAAGAAGCGTAAAGGTGGACTGCATGTCGGTCAGTGAGTCGAAGATTGCCGCGCGACCCTCTGCGCTGTCAGCGTCCATGGAAATGGCGCCAGAAAAAGTTTCTAAAGCCATGCCCGCAGAAAAATGCTTGCCAGTGCTAGAAATGACCAAGGCCCTTGCCTGGCCAGCATCGTTCAACTGGTGTAGCACTGTGTCTAGCTCGCGCCAAAATGTGGGATGCATGGTGTTGAGCGACTCGGGCTTGTTGAGCACCAAGTGCGCAACTTGGTCAATCATCGTCAGTGAAAAGCAATTGAGTTTGTCCATCGGGGCTAGCCTCGTTGAGTTCTGGGTGTGTAGATTGTTTCAAACTGTAGCTTGCGTTGGGTTCAGGTGCTGTCCCGTGCTTGACCAAAGATCCCACGCGTACGCCTAGTAGTCTGAGTTTGCGCGATAAATCCACCCGCTTTAAACACAGTCCCGCAAACTTGCGAATCTCTTTGGCATCTTGGGTGTAAAAGGTGAGGGTTTGATCGCGCGTCACACTTTTGAAGTTGTCATAGCGCAGCTTGATGCCGATGGTTTTGCCGTCGTAGCCCTTGCGCTTTAAATCGGCGGCCAATTGTTGGCAAAGCCTAGTAAACACCTTGCCCAATTGTGCCTTGTCACGCACAGCATGCAAGTCGGTTTCGAAAGTGGTTTCACGGCTGATGCTGACAGGCTCGCTCTCGGTGCTAATCGGTCGATCGTCACGTCCCCAAGCCGCCTCATGCAACCACGCGCCATAGACTTTGCCAAATTGCGATTGCAGCCACT
>CAIODE010000109.1 GCA_903856875.1 uncultured Burkholderiales bacterium | reverse complement strand
GCTGAATTTGCTTTGTCGTTTGACGAAAGCCAATGGGCAGTCACGCCGGGTCAAAGTGCCGTTTTGTATGACGGCGAGGTGTGCTTAGGCGGTGGTGTGATCAACTCGGCTCTGACCTTGACTTGATTTCAATCAGCACCCAGAGTCAACTTGCTGGGTTGTCTCTTTTCAACGGCAAATCTGAGCAAGGCCGCAGTTCTGAAAATACCATGCGCAAATTTGCCGTAGGGCAAAGTTAAGAACAAGGCCATGACCGTGCCCAAATGCACGGCCAACAGCACTGGCATGGCAGCGGTGTTTTTGGACAGCATCAAAGCCAAACCCGTCACACTGATGAAAAACAGCAAGGCAATGAATCCGCGGTCCATGGGTCTTTGTTGCACATCGCCATGTTGGGGGTCTCGCGCCAAATTCAAACGCCACAAACCCAAGGTGCCCAGTGCCAAAGAAATGCCGCCCACCGTGCCGAGTATTTTGGGCAAGCTGGTGAAGTCGTATGGCGCGGGCCAACCCAATGCATAGTGATACACCGTTGCAACGCTGGTCGCCGCAAAGCACAACATGAAGCCATAAAACGTGAGGTGGTGCATGTGTTTGCGCGCGAGTGTAAAAGCATCGTCTTCGTTGTTGCAACCATCGCCATGGCCACCACCCAAATATTTCAAACGCAAGGCATCGTGTGCCGCTTCAGCGGCTGCGGGAGAGCTCAAAGGCGCACCACTGGTGGCCGGCGTCACTTCGCGCCAAAACTTCGTGACACCCAAAGCCAGCGCCAGCACAGACCACAGAAAAATGGGCGCAAACATGCTCACCATGAGGTTGTGAGGGAAGATGGCATAAAAACCATTTTCAACAGGACCACCCCACAGCGTGCCCTTGCTTTGCAGGGCCAGTATCAGAAACAAACTCAAGCTGAGGGCCAAGGCCATCGACACGGTCAGGCCATTGCTTTTGTAGAGTCCGCCCAAAGCTTTGGGCCACGCGTAATCGGCGTAAGTTTGCCCACGCACTGTGGCCATCGATTTGGGCACATTGATGGCAAATTCATGCGGTGGCGCATATTGGCAGGCGTGCAAACATGCACCGCAGTTGTGGCACAAATTGGCCAAATAATGAATGTCTGCTTTGCCAAATTCCAAGCGCCGCGTCATGGCGGGAAAAACCGCACAGAAACCCTCGCAATAGCGGCAGCCATTGCAAATTTGAAGTTGACGCGCAACTTCTTTTTCAGCGCTTGTTAAAAGTATGTCGCCGCGCGCCAAAGCCTGCGCTTCTTGAGTCAGTTGTTGAAGTGTTTGCATGGTGTTCTACTCAAGCGGCAACGCGCGTGGCCCTGTCAGCTGTGTCATGCATCACTTGCTCTGCCAAACGTGGCGCCGAGTCAGGGATGCCCAAAGCAGCACGTGCTGCTTGCTCGCCAGAAATACGGCCAAAAGCCGTGCCAATGGTCATGCCAACGCCTGCGGTGTAGCCTTTGCCCAAAACATTGCCAGCCATCATCTCACCTGCCACAAACAAATTAGGGCTTGGCCGATTGTCAAAGCGAACGGCTGTAGTGTCATCGGTTTTCAAACCCAGATAGGTGAAGGTGACACCAGGTTTAACGGCGTAAGCATAGAAGGGGGCTGTGTCGAGTGGGAGGGCCCAATGCGTCTTGGCAGGCGTGAGGCCTTCGGTATGACAATCGTCCAACACCGTGTGGTCAAAATGGCCGGGCACACAGGCTTGGTTGTAGGCGTTCAAGGTGGCCATGAAAGTGTCTACATTCAAGCCTAACTTTTGCGCAAGTTCTGGCAGTGTTTGTGCGACGGTGCCTTCAAAAACGGGCGGCATGAAGCGTCCGACCGCCTTGGCATCTGAAATAGAGTAGCCAATTTGACCTGGTTGCTGCGCCACCAAGCGACCCCAAATGGCGTAGCGCTTGGGCCAAAAATCTTCGCCTTCGTCGTAAAACCGTTCGGCGTTTTTGTTCACCACCACGCCCAAAGACACACAGTCGATGCGGGTGCAAATGCCGCCGTCGTACAAAGGTGCACGCGCATCAATGGCCACCATGTGCGCTTGGGTCGGATCGCTGATTTGATCAGCCCCCAAGTTAAGCAAGTGCTTGAGCAATGTGCCTTGGTTGAATCTGGTGCCGCGAATTAAAAAGTTGTCGGCTGGGAATTCGCCTTGCGCGTTTTGACCCCAGGCTTCTCGCAGCCAGCCCAAATTGGATTCAAAACCACCGGCAGCCATCACGCATGTTTTGGCCGTGATTCGCTCTGTTCGAAGCAACTCGCCTGTGGGTGTTTTGTGATTCACGATGGCAGCTTTGAAAACGCCATTTTCAATGTCGAGTTCATTCACTTCTGCGTTGTAATGAATTTGGATGCCTAACTTTTCTGCGCTTCTGTAGTAGGCATTGATGAGCGCTTTGCCACCACCCATGAAAAAGGCATTGGTTCTCGCTGTGTGCAGGGCCCCTGACAATGAGGGTTGAAATCTCACGCCATGCTGAACCATCCAAGGCCGGCAATGGTGCGAGTGCCGAATGGCCAATCTGGCCATGTGCTCATCGGTCAGGCCGCCCGTTACTTTCAACAAATCTTGCCAAAATTCTTCTTCAGGATAGGCTTCTTCCAACACATCTTGCGGCGCATCGTGCATGCAACGCAAATTGCGCGTGTGTATCGAATTGCCACCGCGCCATTCACGTGGCGCAGACTCGAGCACCATGACACTGGCGCCGGCTTCTTGGGCCATCAGTGCCGCACACAAAGCTGCATTGCCGCCCCCAATGACCAAAACATCAAGACTCATCCAACGACTCCGGAGTGACAAAAAATTGAATTGAAGCGCATCAATCGGCTTTGATGTCTGCGCGTTTAACGATGTCGCTCCAAATGCGCTGTTCATTTTTGATGAACGCTGCAAAGTCCGAAGAAGGTCCACCACCACCGACCGCGTTGTCGGTTGCAAAACGTTCTGTGACAGCACTTGATTTGAGCGCTTTGTAGGATTCTTCTTGCAAGCGTTTCACAATCTCAGGAGGGGTGCCCGCGGGCGCCAAGATGCCGTACCACTGAGAAGTTTCAAATTCTTTGAACCCCATCTCTGCCACAGTAGGCACATCGGGCAATGCGGGAATTCGCTGCTGCGTTCCCACCGCGATGGCGCGCAATTTGCCACTGCGAATGTGGGCACCCAAAGCAGGCATGCCAGCTGAAGAAGCTTGCGTGCGACCTGCCAACAAATCAGTGAGTTGTGGGCCGGTACCGCGGTAAGGAATGTGCGTGATGTACATGCCCGTGACCAGCTTCAGATATTCCATGGCCAAATGCCCTGCACTGGCGTTGCCTGCAGAGCCGTAGTTGAGTTGACCTGGATTTTTCTTGGCGTAGGCCACAAACTCTTTGAAGTTCTTGGCAGGCACGTCGGGGTGAATCACAAACACGTTGGGCACTTTGGCCAACAAAGTGACGGGTAGGAAATCTTTGTTGACGTCATAAGGCTGGTTTTTCAGCATGTAGGGGTTGACCGCCAAGGTGCCCACGTGGCCCAAGATGATGGTGTAACCATCAGGGGTAGCCTTGGACACATCGACCATGGCGGTCACGCCTGCACCGCCTGGTTTGTTCTCAACATAGACACTCACACCCAATTGCTTGGTGAGCTCGGCAGCTACTGAGCGAGCCACAATTTCGCTGGTGCCACCCGGTGCGAAGGGCACCACAAAGCGAATGGCTTTGGCGGGCCAATGACTTTGGGCTTGAGCAGTGCTTGCTGCAATACCTAGGCCACCACTGCTCAGGGCAGTGCCAAAGGCCAAAGCGCCCAACTGGCGGCGGTTGATTGAATTTTGTTGCGTCATGTTTGTCTCCTGAAGGTGCAGAGTTTAGTCACTGCGCACCATTGGCGGTGGTTTGTTTAGAACTGATAGCGACGCAAGCCACCATCCACAGGAATCACGGCGCCTGTGATGTAGCTGGCCAAGGGCGATGACAAGAAAGTCACCAAGTTGGCCATGTCTTCGGGTTCTCCATACCGGCCCATGGGGATTTCGTTTTCGCACTGCCACTGACGGTACTCAGGGGTGTAGTTGCGGAAAATTTGTTCAGAGTGAATGCGGCCAGGCGGGATGCAGTTCACGGTAATGCCGTGCGGGCCCACCATGCGCGACAAACCTTTGGCCCAGCTGTGAATTCCGGCCTTGGCACAGAAAGCACCATTCACATGATCGGGTTCGCTTTTGCCGGTGATATTAATGATGCGGCCCCATTTGCGCGCAATCATTTGATCGACCAAGGCATCGGCCACTTGGCGTGGGCGGTGGAAATTCAGGGTAATGGCCTCTTGCCAAGCCTCTTCACTCACATGCAAATCTTTGAAGCTGCGTGAGCCGCCAGCGTTGTTGACCAAGATGTCAACATGGCCCAATCCTTGAATGGCAGCTGCTGTGAGTTTGGCAGCCGCGTCCTCTGGGTACAGGTCTGACTCGATGATGACGGGGCGGTGGCCGCCCGCAGCCACGATCTCATTGGCCACTTCTTGCAACTTGTCGGCACGGCGGGCGGATATCGCCAACTTCACGCCTTCTGCGGCCAACGCCTTTGCAATGCCGCGGCCAATGCCCACGCTTGCGCCAGTGACCAAGGCTGTTTTGTCTTTGAGTTGCAAGTCCATCGTGTCCCTTTTGAATGAATTTCATTAAACGGGCATCACTTTACCTCGGTCAGGGATAGATTGCGGCTTATAGGGGATAGGGGTGTGACAAATGATCACCCGCAAAATTAGACTTTCTCAGGTGTCTTTTATAAAACCCGCACCTCAAAGAGAGGTCGGGTGTCTTGAATGCATTTCAACGATGTGAAGATTTTAGAAAGGAATGTCGTCGTCCATGTCGTCAAAACCACTGGCAGGCTTGGCAGCGGGTTTGCTAGCTGGCGCACCAGCTGCGGCTGGGCGGGCTGCTGCAGGACGGCGCGCAGGTGCGCCACCCTCTTCATCACCACCACTGGGGCCGCCCATGCCTTCACGGGCGCCGAGCAATTGCATTTCTGTGGCGATGATGTCAACCGTGTTTTTTTCTACGCCGGCTTGGTCAGTGTATTTGCCATATTTCAGGCGCCCTTCAATGTAGATAGGACGGCCTTTTTTAACGTATTCGCCAGCGATTTCGGCCAGACGGTCATAAAAGGTGACACGATGCCACTGAGTGTCTTCAACCGTTTCGCCAGACGTGCGGTCTTTGCGGCGGCTGGTGGTGGCGATGCTGATATTGGCCACGGCCTGGCCGGAGGGCAGGTAGCGAATTTCGGGGTCACGGCCGCAGTTGCCGATCAGAATGACTTTGTTGACGGATGCCATGATTATTTCCTTGAAATCTCTTGCGATGAACAGATGCAATTATGCTTGTTAGCGGGCCGGTGCTTCAATGGGTTCCATGAACCATGCAACCAAAAGCCAGACTAAGGTGGCGAGGCCACAAACCCCAAATAAAACCTGCGCACCCCCCGATTTCATGAGGGCGCCGCCTGCTGCACCCCCCACAAAAAAGCCTAGGGACTGCAAGGTGTTGTAAAAGCCCATGGCCATGCCACGCGCATGCGGCGGGGCGCCGCGAGAGGCGATGCTAGGCTGACAGGCTTCCAAAATGTTGGAGGCGGAAAAGAAAACACACAAGATACCGGCGATGCACCACAGGTTTGGCGCACCGCCAGACACCAAGGCCAAACTGAACATGACCATCGCAATGACCATGGCTGAGCCCAGAAACACCGCACGCAGATAACCTTTTCGCTCAAGCGGAAAAAGCGTTTTACCCATGACCAAAAATCCAAACAACACGGCTGGCAAATAAATCCACCAATGATGCTCTTTGGGCAAACCGGCATCGACCATCATTTGCGGCACGGCCACCCACATGGCCAAAAGAACGCCATGCAAAACAAAAACGCCCAAGTTGTTGCGCAGGGAGGGGATGTGCGTCAGAACTTCCTTCAAACTGCCTTTGGGCACGACTGTCCTAGTGGCAGGCTCGGGAGGAACAGCCCAAATGACCACAGCCACACCGCCAAACGCCAACAGGCCTGTTAGCACGAACAAGCCCGACAAACCCGCGATGGTGTTGAGGGCTGGCGCCAAAACCAAGGACAAAGCAAACATCAGCCCGATGCTGGCCCCAACCAAGGCCATGGCCTTGGTTCTAACGATGTCGCGCGTTTGGTCGGCCAGCAACGCCGTGACCACCGCTGAGACCGCGCCAGCCCCTTGCAAAGCGCGACCCATGAGCAAGCCAAACAAACTATCGGCTGCTGCGGCCCAAAAACTGCCTGCGGCAAGGATCAACAAGCCAAACACAATGACTTTTTTGCGGCCCAACTTGTCTGAAGCAGCCCCAAACGCCAACTGCAAAGCCCCCTGTGTCAGCCCGTAAATGCCCATGGCCAGCCCCACGAGGCCTGGATCGTCGCCCCCTGGGTAATGCGCAGCCTCAATGGCAAATACAGGCAAGACCAAAAATAAACCCAACATGCGCAAGCCATAGATGGCCGCCAGTGAAATGCTGGAACGTTTCTCCAACGAGGTCATTAGGGAAGCATTCACAGCCTCTGAGGGCTCAGGGGGCGAAGTGTTGTTTTGGGTGGGGGATGCGTTCATATGGTTTAGCTAGAGCGCTGATTGTCACTGTTTCCGGAGGGGTTGAGCAGACAGCTTAAGGCGGCTTCCTCATACTGGAGTACCAGAAATCGTTCAGCCGCCTTAAGCTGTCTGCTCAACTTCGCAATTTGAAAAACCTCCCCGAAGAAATCTATTGCTAACTGGCTAACTTCTTTCGACAAACTTTCATTTTTAACGTTAACATTCGTCCGATCAGATTTTTAGCAACCTCAATGGAAATTTTATGAAACAAACCAATCGTCGCGTTTTTATGATGCAAGTGGCTTTGGGCGGAACAGCCTTGGCTGCACAACAAGCGATGGCACAAGCCATGGTCAACGAAAAAGACCCGCAGGCTACAGCCTTGGGTTATGCCGCAGATTCCACCAAAGTTGACGCCAAAAAATTCCCTAAGCACGCCGCTGCGCAAAAGTGCAATAACTGCGCTTTGTACCAAGGCAAGGCCACTGATGCTGCGGGCGCTTGCCCCTTGTTTGCAGGCAAGCAAGTTGCCGGCAATGGCTGGTGCTCTGCTTACGCCAAGAAGGGCTAAAACCCTCGCAGAGTGTGCATGGTCCATGACCACTCTGGCTTCCTCCAAGTGCGCCGTCAAGGTCTCAAAAACATTTGTTTGACGGCCTCGCGGGCTTTCACCCTTTGCGGCTCTTCTGTGTGATTCAACTCACGCAGGGGGCCGTTCAGCATTTTCTTCATCATGCCCACCGAAAGCGCCTCCAAGACGCTTTCAATGCTTTGCCCTTTGTCTAGCAACTTGCGCGCACGCAAAACTTCGGCCTGCCGCCAAGTGTCTGCTTGAAAATTCAAGTCTTGAATCAAGGGCACGTCGCTTCGGTGTTCCAGCCATGTCATGAATTTTTGCACACCATCGTCAATGATCACCTCGGCATCGACCACGGCGGCTTGCCTGTGCACTTGGCCGCTGTTGATCACTTCTGTGAGATCGTCCACGGTGTAAAGGTACACATCGCGAAGGTCTTTGACCTCGGGCTCAATGTCGCGAGGCACAGCCAAATCGACCATGAAAATGGGTTTGCTCTTGCGCGCACGCAATGCACTTTTAACGGCACCGAGCCCTATCAATGGCAAGGTGCTGGCAGTGCAACTGATCACAATGTCAAACTCGTGCAATCTCTTGGGCAGATCTGCCAAGGAGATACTTCGCCCGCCGTGAGCTTGCGCCAACAGGCCGGCTCTTTCAGCAGAGCGGTTGGCAATGGTGATTGTTTTGGGCGACTTGGCCGCAAAGTGCGCCACGCACAATTCAATCATTTCGCCCGCACCCACAAACAAAATATGGGTTTCTTTGATGTTTTCAAAAATACGCCCTGCCAAGCGGACAGCGGCCGCTGCCATGCTGATCGAATGCGCGCCAATTTCGGTGGTGCTTCTAACTTCTTTGGCGACTGCAAATGAGCGCTGAAACAATTGGTTGAGCGTGGTACCCATGGCACCCGAGTCGCTGGCCATGCGCACGGCCTCTTTCAATTGCCCCAAAATTTGAGACTCGCCCAAGACCATGGAGTCAAGGCCGCTGGCCACTCGAAACGCATGCCGCGCAGAAGCATCGCCCTCAAAGCGGTACGTGTGCGAGGCCAACACATCAACTTGTGTTTTGCCAGCATCTGCCAACCAACTCAAAGTCTGAGGGATTTGAACTTCATCACCCGCACAGTAAATTTCTGTTCGATTGCACGTGGACAAAATCGCCACTTCCTTGTGCGTGGCAAAACTTTGGCGTAACCCTTTCAAGGATTGGTCCAATCTCTCTGAGGCAAACGCAAAGCGCTCGCGCAAATCAATTGGCGCAGTTTTGTGGTTCAGCCCTAAAGTCCAAACAGCCATTAGCCAACCACCCTCAAGAAAGGTGCGGCTTTCAAATCAGGCCAGCAGTCTTCAATGCGTTTTTGAATGCCGGGCGCAGTCAAGCCATATTGCTGCATCAACTTTTGCGGGTCGCCATGCTCTGTGAACTCATCTTCAAAGCCCACCACCAACACCGGCATGGCAATGCCCATGTCTTGCAAAGCTTCCATCACGGCAGAGCCTGCGCCGCCTTTGCGCGTGGCATCTTCTAGCGTGACCAAGCGGTCATGAGAAAGCGCAATGTGTTTCAATGTTTCAACATCCAAGGGCTTGGCCCAACGCATGTTGACCACCGTAGCGTTCAGGCCTTCAGCCACCTTGAGCGCTTCGTACAACAACGGGCCAAATGCCAGCAGCGCCACGCCTTGGCCTTGGCGCCTGATTTCAGCTTTGCCAAACGGCAAGGTCTGCAAGTCCGTTCCCACTTGCGCACCCACACCTGAACCCCTGGGGTAGCGAACTGTGACGGCATGATCTTGCGCATAAGCAGTGCTGAGCAACTGCCTGCACTCTGCTTCGTCTGCAGGGCACGCAATGCTCATGTTGGGAATGCAACGCGTGAAAGCAATGTCGTACATGCCAGCGTGCGTAGGACCATCGGCACCCACCAAACCTGCACGGTCGAGTGCAAATACCACGGGCAAGTTTTGCAAGGCCACATCGTGAATCAGTTGGTCGTAGGCACGTTGCAAAAAGGTTGAATAAATGGCCACCACGGGCTTCAAACCTTCGCAGGCAATGCCGGCGGCAAAGGTGACGGCATGTTGCTCTGCAATGCCCACATCGTGATAGCGATGGGGGTACTGTTGACTGAAGCCCACCATGCCCGAACCTTCGCGCATGGCGGGTGTGATGCCGACCAAGCGTTCATCTTGCGCGGCCATGTCACACAACCACTGACCGAAGACATTTGTGAACGTCGGCTTGGCAGGGACAGGCGCCGCAGCGCTGACAATGCCAACAGCAGGATCAAATTTGCTGGGTCCGTGATACGCCACAGGGTCGGCTTCTGCTCTCGCATAGCCCTTGCCTTTGCGTGTGACCACATGCAAAAACTGCGGACCAGGCTTGTTGTACAAACTCTTCAATGTGCCGACCATCGCATCGACATCGTGGCCATCTACGGGGCCTGTGTACTCGAAGCCCAAATTTTCAAACATGGTTTGCGGTTGAATGAAGCTTTGCGTTTGCTGCTCAATCATTTGTGCCAGGGCATACAAAGGTGGCGCATTTTTCAGCACCTCTTTGCCAATTTTTTTGGCATCGGCATAAAAGCGGCCGCTCATCAATTCATGCAAATAATGGTTCAAAGCACCAACCGGCGGGCTAATCGACATGTCGTTGTCGTTCAAGATGACCAGCAAGTTGCAATCGCTCGCGCCTGCATTGTTCAAGGCCTCGTAGGCCATGCCGGCTGTGAGCGCGCCATCACCAATGATGGCCACTGCTTTGCGGCGGCTGCCCATTTGTTTGGCGGCCATGGCCATGCCCAATGCGGCCGAAATGCTGGTGGATGAGTGTGCGGTGCCAAAGGCGTCGTAAATACTTTCTTCGCGGCGCGGAAAGCCGCTGAGGCCGCCAATTTGGCGCATGCTGGCCATCTGCTCGTTGCGGCCCGTCAAGATTTTGTGGGGATAGGTTTGATGGCCCACATCCCACACCAATCGGTCTTCGGGGGTGTTGAAAACGTAGTGCAGCGCCACCGTGAGCTCCACGGTGCCCAAGTTGGAGCTGAAATGCCCGCCCGTTTGCGAGACCGACTGAATTAAACGCTCCCGCAACTCTGCGGCAAGAGGGGCCAAGTTGTCTCGGGACAGTTTTCTAAGCTGCGATGGGGACTTTATCCAATCTAGCAGGGCATTCATCATTTGCCTTCAATATCTGTTCAATGAAGCGATAATTTAACTGGATTTGACAAAACGTCAAGTTAAATTGACACTTTGTATAATTTTTTAAGTTGACACTTTGCCATCCAGCCCGTTTAACCTTCTTATTGAATCAGATGTCTTTGACCTTCCCCTTCTCTGCCATTGTTGGCCAGGACGACATGAAATTGGCCATCATGCTGACGGCCATAGACCCCAGCATCGGGGGCGTTTTGGTGTTCGGTGACCGCGGCACTGGCAAATCGACGGCCGTCAGGGCCTTGGCTGCTTTGTTGCCCAAAATGCGCGCTGTAGTGGGTTGCCAATACGGTTGCGACCCAGACAATGCCAAGTGCCCAGACTGCCTGGCGAACGCTGCTGCCGGCAACAAAGCTGGCACCTTCCCCCCAAAAAGCCATTTGGTCATGGTGCCTGTGGTTGACTTGCCCCTGGGTGCTACAGAAGATCGGGTGGTCGGCGCGCTCGATTTGGAACGCGCCCT
>CAIODE010000108.1 GCA_903856875.1 uncultured Burkholderiales bacterium | reverse complement strand
GTACAGTGACTGGAGTTCAGACGTGTGCTCTCCGATCTAAGTTTGAAATGATCATTGGTGGCAATAACAAAGCGCTCTTAGCAGGCTTGGAAGGCTCATCCGATAAAGCCAAAGAGGCGCAGCGTTGAGCCATCAGGGTCAAGTGCCAAGCGGCCTTGACAACCCACTTCCGCCGGCTTTCCACAAGCTGGCGATCTCCAATTTAATGGCGCAGTCTGCAGAGCAGCTCACTTTGGCTGCTGTGCCCATTGTGGCGGTGCTCATGCTGCAAGCAGGTCCCGGACAAATTGGTTTGGTGGCTGCTGTGCAGTCTTTGCCATTCTTGCTGTTCTCCATTCCCTTGGGCTTGTTGGCCGATCGAATGTCGCGCAAAAAACTGATGCTCTTGTCCGAAATGCTTCGGGTCTGTGCCTTGGTGGTTTTAATTGCCGCTTTGTTGCTGAATCAAATCAGCGTGCCTCTGTTGGCGGCGATTGGGTTTTTTGCAGCCGTGGGCACGGTTGGTTTCAGTGTCAGCGCGCCTTCTTTGGTGCCAGCATTGGTCAACCGAGAGCATTTGGCCAAAGCCAATGGGCGCTTGGAACTTGCAAGAAGCATGGCTTTTGCCGGCGGTCCGGCCTTGGCAGGTGCCCTGATTGCGTGGATGGGCGCATCCACCTCATTCGTATTGTCTCTCATGCTGTCTTTGGCAGCTGTGGGGTTTTTGAATCAAATCAGTGAACCTGGCAGACAAGCAGCACCAGATCGACATCCTTGGCTAGAGATCAAAGACGGCGCTCATTTTGTTTGGACCCACGATCTTTTGCGGCCTATTTTGTTCACTTCAGTGGCGTGGAATATTTCTTGGTTTGTGTTGCAAGCGATTTACGTGCCGTATGCCATTCGCACCTTGGGCATGGGCTCTAGTGAGGTGGGTCTTACTTTGGCTTGTTATGGCGCTGGCATGATTGCCGGATCCTTGATGGCTTCCAAAATTGTGGCGCGCATGACATTTGGCAATGCCATTTTGTTGGGGCCTCTGTTCTCTGTGTTGGCCGCTGCTGTGATGGCCTTCACTCATTTTTGGCCAACGCCCACAGTCGCCGGATTGGCTTACTTTCTTTTCGGATTCGGCCCCATCATTTGGACCATCACGTCCACCACTTTGCGCCAAAGTGTGACGCCCAACACCATGATGGGGCGAGTCACGGCCATCAACATTGTGACGGGTACGGGCGCGCGGCCAATCGGAGCTTTGCTGGGTGGCTTTGTGGGAGAAGCTTTCTCCGATTTAACCAGCTTGCTGGTGGTGGTGGCAGGTTTCTCGGTTCAGGCCATCATCATTAGCCTTTCTCGAGTCAGAGCCCTTAAGTCATTGAGTGAACTCCAAGAAAGTCAGGAAGAATAAGGCCTAATTTAGGGCGCGCGGCCTAAGTGGCCTCGAATCTGTGGCCTAATATCGCCTTGAACTTTTTTTCCTGGAGCCATTGATGGGCAATAAGATTGTTACCGAAGCTGATCGCAAATACACACCGCCCTTGAAGGCATTGCCTGGCGTTACTTTACCCACAACCGGCCGCGGCCAACGCGTCAGCCTAGAGCGTGGCGTTTCCACGCGCAGCAAGAAGAACCCTGGAAAGCGTGCCAAAAAAGGCGGTTAATGCTGGTTGACCATTGAGTCCAGAGTTTTCACTTTGGAATCAACAAAAGCCCTCGCATGAGGGCTTTTTATTGTCAAAAAAGCTCAACTTGAAGGCACAATAGAGCTTTAGCCCCGGTGGTGAAATTGGTAGACACATCGGACTTAAAATCCGCCGCTTTCGTGCATAACGGGCGTGCCGGTTCGATTCCGGCTCGGGGCACCATTGACTAAGTAGACAGCCATGACATCCTTCAGCGCACCCTTTGAAATTCATGTCCATGGTGAAATCCTGTTGCGCGATGACGTGGACTTCAAAGCACTCCAAGAAGCCGCCAAGCCCCTCTGGAAATACGCGGGCGCTAAATCTCTCACAGAGGGTGCACAAAGTCTTTACGAAGAAGAGCCTGGTATCCGTTTTGAAGCGGCTGATCACAAACTCCAACTGTGCTGGACGGTTCGCGGCGATGAAGATTTTCGCCAAGTGCTAGACGACCTCTGCATGAACATCAACGAAATTTCGGCAGCAGGCGCTCAGATTGAAATCACGTTCTACGACACAGAATTTGAAGATGAAGACGAATCGCGCGGCGCTGAGTCACGCGATGATTTCCTCATTCTCTTTGTGGGCCCCGATCCTGCCGCCATCATGCAGGCTCAACGAGATTTACTGGTTCAAGATGTGGTGGGTCTCATGGAGCGCCACTTTGATGGCTCAGAACTCAGTGGTGTGGTCCAAGAAATTGACAAGCTCTTTTCAGAACGTTTTAGCGATTTGGTCAGCTCCCTCGAATTGGGCAAACCGCCCAGAGGCAGCGGTGGTGGTGGACCACAGGGCGGTCATGGCGGAGGCCGTCGGCCACGCCATTTGCACTGAATTCAAATTTCATCAGGCCTTGGCCCATTAGCCATGCTCAATCCAGGTGTCAAGCGCAGAGAAGTCTTTGGCTGGGCCATGTATGACTTTGCCAATTCTGGCTACACCACGGTGGTCATCACGGCTGTCTTTGCGGCTTACTTTGTGGGCGCAGTAGCCAACCAAGCAGAGTGGGCCACTTTGGCTTGGACCAGCGCACTCAGTGTGTCTTACGCCATTGTCATGCTCACCATGCCAGCCATGGGCGAGTGGGCCGACCGTCATGCTGCTAAGAAAAAAATGCTCATGGCTGTCACAGCAGCCTGCGTGGTCAGTACCGCAGCCTTGGCTTGGGTGGAGCCCGGTCAAGTGGCCTTGGCTGTTGTTTGTATTGTGATCTCCAACACTTTTTATTCTTACGGCGAATCACTAACGGCAGCATTTTTGCCTGAACTGGCCAAACCTGAAGCCATGGGACGCGTGAGTGCTTGGGGGTGGGCGTGGGGCTATTTGGGTGGCATGCTAACTTTGGGCATTTGCTTGGCCTATGTACTGTGGGCACAAGGCCAGGGACAAAAGGCCGGACAGTTTGTGCCGGTCACCATGCTGGTCACTGCTCTCATTTATGCGTTGGCCGCTGGCCTTACCTTTGCACTCATGAAGGAGCACGCCAAACCGCAACCTGCACGCCAGCGTTCAAACAGTCAGTGGCAACAGTTGCGTCAAACATTTCAAGAAGCCAAAGCCTACAAAGATTTCATGCAACTCATGGCTTGTGCTGTGGCCTATCAAGGCGGTGTAGCTGTGGCCATTACTTTGGCTGCCATTTACGCTGAACAAGTCATTGGATTTCAGCCGCAAGAAACCATGGTCCTTATTTTTGTGTTGAACATTGCGGCTTTTGCGGGCGCCTTGGTGTTTGGTTATGCCCAAGATCGCATCGGTCACAAATTGGCACTGGCTTTAACTTTGGTGGGGTGGAGCATCACCTGTGTGATGGCAGCGCTGACTACCAGCAAAGAAGTTTTTTGGTGGGCAGCGGCCTTGGCAGGTGTTTGCATGGGCTCGAGCCAATCCACAGGCAGGGCCATGGCGGGCTTGTTCATTCCAAGCCATCGCTTGGCTGAGTTCTTTGGCTTGTGGACCTTTGCCATTCGCCTGGCAAGCATCGTGGGTCCCTTGGGTTATGGATTGATCACTTGGGTCACGGCCGGCAATCAGCGCTTGGCCATTGGCGCCACCGCAGCTTTGTTTTTGATCGGTTTGGCTTTGTTGTTGCCCATCAATGTGCAGCGCGGCCAAAGCAAGGCGCAAACGCCAGCCTAAACGCCAGCCTAATGTCTGATTTTCGATACCTTCAGGCCTACCCTGACAATCTGCAGTTGCAAGTGCAAAAAATCATCGAAGGCCCTGGCTTGGGCGCATGGCTAAAGTCCAGACATTCAGAGCCACACAGCATACGCACCGACGGCGCGCTCTACAACTACGTCATGGAACTCAAAAATGAATTCTTGCGCCAGGCCGACCCCATCAACAAGGTCAGTTATGACAGCAAGCTACACATCATTCAAAATGCTTTGGGTTTGCACACCACCACCTCACGCATTCAAGGCAGCAAACTGAAATCAAAGCGCGACATCAAAGTCGCAGCCTTGTTCAAAGAAACACCCATTGCATTTTTGCAAATGATTGCAGTGCATGAATTGGCGCATCTCAAAGTGCGCGAACACGACAAAGCTTTTTACAAACTGTGTCATCACATGGCGCCAGATTATGCTCAGTGGGAGTTTGAACTGAGGGTGTACCTCACGCACCTGGATCAGGGCGGAGAGAAGCTCTGGGTTGCCGCTTGATGGCAGTATTCAGGTGACAGGTTTAACCACCGAAGGGCTGCAGACTGAAGTGAGCTTAAGGCGCCAGTGGTCCAAAGTTCAATGGGTTCAGGCTTGCTTGATTGTGTCTGAGTGAATTGTGCTTCAGTGGCAGGTGAAATCAGACGTTTGGTTTGTTTCGCAACCGCTTCGCCCGTTGAAATAAGCTGCACACTAGGGCCTACCAGTTGTTGCAAAATTTCTTGCACAAAAATATAGTGCGTGCAGCCTAAGACCAAGGTGTCCATTTGACCATGGGCTTGTCCAAACAAGCCCATGCCTTGTATGTACTGGGTGCAAAGTTTTTCTAACTCTGCTGTGTCACTGACAGATTTCTCTGTTTGCTTTTCAATGGCCAGCGCCAAACCTCGGCAGGCTTGCAAAACAAAATGACCCTGCTTGGGCAATGCATCTGCTTGAACTGATTTAAGCAACTTGTCGAAACGTGAACTGTTTAAAGTGCCTTGTGTCCCTATGACACCAACGTGCCCAGTTTGCGTTTGTGCAAGCGCGGGTTTGAGTGCGGGTTCAACGCCAATCAAGGATAGGTGAGGGTATTTGGCGCGCAAACTTTCAATGGCCACAGCCGTGGCGGTATTGCATGCAACCACCACAGCCTTTACGGGGCCCTTGGCTAAAAGTTGCTCCATCATTTTGTGGCTTCGCGCGATGACAAAGTCATCAGTGCGCTCCCCGTAGGGGGCAAAGCCACTGTCGGCCCAGTAAATGAAGTGCTCTTGCGGCATTTCTGCACGCAAGGCTTTCAAAACGCTCAGGCCGCCTATGCCACTGTCAAAAACGCCGATGATCCCATTGGGGTCAATGTAATTTTGATTGTTCACATTTTGGCGGTCAGATTCAATTGGCGGCAACTTTGATGCCTTTGAACTCGCCCGTGGCAATTCGTTTTTGCCATTCGGCTGGGCCCGTATTGTGTGCGCTGGTGCCACCAGAATCTACCGCCACAGTGACCGGCATGTCGACCACATCAAATTCGTAAATGGCTTCCATGCCCAAGTCGGCAAAGCCCACCACCTTGGATTGCTTGATGGCTTTGGACACAAGGTAAGCGGCACCGCCCACAGCCATGAGGTAGGCCGACTTGTGTTTTTGGATGGCCGCAATGGCTTCTGGCCCACGCTCGGCTTTGCCCACCATGGCAATCAGGCCGGTTTGGGCCAACATCATCTCGGTGAATTTGTCCATGCGTGTCGAGGTGGTGGGGCCTGCAGGGCCAACCACTTCGCCCTTCATGGGGTCGACCGGGCCCACGTAATAAATGACGCGATTGGTGAAATCAACAGGCAACTTTTCGCCCTTGGCCAGCATGTCCTGAATGCGCTTGTGAGCCGCATCGCGACCTGTCAACATTTTGCCGTTGAGCAGTAAAGTTTGCCCAGGTTTCCAGCTGGCCACTTCGGCGGCTGTCAGGGCGTTTAAATCGACACGCTTGCTCTTCTCGGTGTTGGGTGTCCAGTTCACATCGGGCCACAAATCGAGGGAAGGCACGTCCAAGTAAACAGGGCCAGAGCCATCCATCACAAAGTGAGCATGTCGAGTGGCGGCGCAGTTTGGAATCATGGCCACAGGCTTGCTTGCGGCGTGGGTGGGGTACAACTTAATTTTGATGTCGAGCACCGTGGTGAGGCCACCCAAACCTTGCGCGCCAATGCCCAAGGCATTGACTTTTTCATAAATTTCCAAACGCATGTTTTCAATTTGCGTGAGCTTTTCGCCTTTGCTTGATTTCTCAAGAAGCTGGTACATGTCCAGGTCGTCCATCAAACTTTCTTTGGCCATCAGGGCGGCCTTTTCTGCAGTGCCACCAATGCCAATGCCCAGCATGCCGGGTGGGCACCAACCAGCACCCATGGTGGGAACTGTTTTTAAAACCCAGTCGACAACGCTGTCGCTGGGATTGAGCATGACCAATTTGGATTTGTTTTCACTGCCGCCGCCTTTGGCAGCTACAGTGATGTCGAGTTTGTTGCCAGGCACAATTTGCGTGAAGATCACAGCAGGCGAATTGTCTTGGGTGTTCTTGCGTGCAAATTCAGGGTCGTCCACCACCGAGGCCCGCAGCATGTTACCAGCGTAGTTATAGCCGCGGCGAACGCCTTCGTTGACAGCGTCTTCTAGGCCACCTGTGAAGTTCTCAAACTTGATGTCCATGCCTACTTTTAAGAACACATTGACGATGCCGGTGTCTTGGCACATTGGGCGATGGCCAATGGCACTCATTTTGCTGTTGGTCAAAATTTGGGCAATGGCGTCTTTGGCCGCTGGGCTTTGCTCGCGGTGGTAGGCTGTTGCTAAGTGCGAGATGAAATCGGCCGGGTGGTAATAGCTGATGTATTGCAGGGCGGCGGCCACGGATTCAATCAAGTCTTCTTGTTTGATCAGAGTTGTCATGTTTTACTTTCGCAAGGTTTTAATGCTGTGATGAGTTGCCATGGTGTGACATCAACCGATCGGTATAGGCAATCGCCAAAGCACTGAGCAGGAAGGTGATGTGGATGATGGTTTGCCACATGAGCACTTGCTCGGTATAGTTGGCTGCGTTGATGAAGGTTTTGAGCAGGTGAATGGAACTGATGCCAATGATGGCGGTGCCTAACTTGACTTTGAGAACCGACGCATTGACATGGTCCAGCCATTCGGGCTGATCAGGGTGACTCTCTAAATTCATGCGAGATACAAAAGTTTCATAGCCCCCCACAATGACCATGATGAGTAAGTTGGAGATCATGACCACATCGATGAGGGCCAAGACCACCAGC
>CAIODE010000107.1 GCA_903856875.1 uncultured Burkholderiales bacterium | reverse complement strand
TGGCATCGTTAGTAGTAGCGCCAATAGCGTTTAACGCCAGAAGTCCCAAGTCGGAGTAGCTTAAATCATTGTCCAGATAACTCAGCCCAATCCCTACCAACCCAGGATTCTTGACAGCATCTTTTCCAAGTACCGCGCCAATCACTTTGACAGCCATTCCAGCATGGCCATCCAAATCTATGGCGATCGATTTATCTGAGAACTTCAACCGCTCCACATTGGTTAACACATCCATGCCATCGGCATTTGTTCGCTTGTCGATTAAGGTGAATGTCGATTTGCTGATGCTAAAGCTGTAATTGGCATACACCCCCGTAAACTCAGCCGTGTCAATGCCCATGCCACCATTCAATTGATCGTCGCCCAAGCCCCCTACCAATACATCATTGCCATCCAGACCTTCCAACAAATCATTACCAAGGCCACCTGCAATGGTGTTATCGGCATCATTGCCATAAAGTTTGTCGGCAAAAGAAGAGCCCGTTAAGTTCTCAATCACAGATCCAAAATTAACAGTAATCTGCCCAGCAGCTGTGATGTTGCTTGCTTGCTGATTGCCCACAAATCCCCAGTAGCCAGGCGTAAGGTAAACCGTAGCGCCTTGATTCAAGTCTGAAAGATCGATCGTATCCGTCCCAGCGCCATCCCAAATAAAGTTGGGCGCAGTTGCAGATACTTTGTAGATGTCATTACCAGTGCGTGCAGTTTGACTGGGTCCGTAAATGTATTGCAGTGCTGCAATATCCAAGGGACTGAAGCTCAAATAATATTGCGCTGGCGCATCCTCATAACTCATGACCGTCCAAGCCGTGGACTCTTCAGTTCCCGTCAAGTAAGGCGGGTCAGACACACTCCCTCCCCCTGCTTGCGCATGAGAAAACGGATGCTCCAATCCTAGTCCATGGCCAATTTCATGGATGAGCGTCAGCGCAGCATAACTCCCATCTGCAAATTTTGAATTCAAGGATGAGATGTCAAAATAAAGGTCGCTGCCAATCATTGAATTGCTAGGGTAATTTCCTAAGCCTGCAGATGACGCTTGATTGTTGTTTGCAAATACAAAGGTATCCAATGCATTCGCTGTTGTTGCTCTTTTAAAATGAACATCAATGACGGAAGCAATGTAATTAAGCGCAGTTTCTGTTCTGGTAATTTGAACACTGCTAAACGTCTTGAAACCATAGGCATGCGAAGCATTGGTATCGTATGACGGCAAGGAGGTTGGAAAGTTGTAATAAAATGTATTTGAGCTGCCCAACAAAGTATCGAAGTAATTTCCAGCAGCCTCATCGGGCAGCAAAGCATCGACCCAATATGGCAAAGCTTTTGCACCGTTAATGTAAATAACTTTTTCGATGAAGCTTGGAATTTTTACAAAGCTGGCGGAAACATACGCTGTGTCGTAGCCACTCGAGTCGTCTATTAAATCGTAAACATCTGACACATAGTAAGTATCGTTTCCTGAACCGCCATTCATATAGTCAGCGCCGTCGCCACCATCCAGCAGGTCGTTGCCGTTACGACCGTAAAGTGTGTCGACACCCGCATCGCCAAAAAGCTCATCGTTGCTGGAGCCACCTACGATGAAGTCATTGCCGTTGCCACCATGTATTTTCTTAATGCCTGTGGCGGGATAGAAGGTGTAGGCACTTCCCACGCCTTGGTAGCCATTGATTTCATCATCGCCATCGCCCGCATCGACGATGTCGTCGCCATCATCAGTAATGATTCGATCGTTGCCTTCCAAGCCGTAGATGGTGTCATTGCCTGACGTGCCATTGAGCGGTCTGTCGTTACCGGAGGTACCGTATTTGATTGCCATTTGGAAATGGTACACCTGGAATGGTCAAGTGGCAGGAGCGTTGAGCAGTCAAGCTGAAGGCGGCTTCCTCATGCTGGAGTACCAGAAATCGTCAGCCGCCTTCAGCTTGACTGCTCAACTTATGGTGCGCGTGAAACTTGTGCGCGTCATCACTGCTGTTCGCAGTCTGGGGGAGGATGGATTGGGCGGGCAACGATTTCTGGTACACCAGCATGAGGCGCCCGCCCAATCCATCCTTCCCCAGCGAGCTCAGAAAAAAACCAAAAAAAAGCCGCCAACCCAAAAATCAACGGCTTTTTAAACTTAGCTGGCGGAATCGGAGAGATTCGAACTCTCGATAAGGCTCTACACCCTATACTCCCTTAGCAGGGGAGCACCTTCGGCCACTCGGTCACGATTCCAGCACTCGAAAATTATATCAGGCTTGGTCTAAATCAAAAGCCTTGTGCAAGGCCCGCACCGCCAATTCCATGTATTTCTCGTCAATTACAACAGAGGTTTTAATTTCAGACGTCGAAATCATCTGAATGTTGATGCCCTCTTCGCTCAAAGAGCGGAACATTTTGCTGGCAATGCCCACATGGCTTCGCATGCCAATGCCCACAATCGACACTTTGCAAATTTTCGCATCGCCACTGACCTCGGAGGCGCCCAAAGCCGGAAGCACTTTGTCCTTCAGCAGGTCCATGGTGCGCGCAAAATCATTGCGGTGCACCGTGAAGCTGAAGTCAGTTTTGCCATCTTTGCTCAGGTTTTGAATGATCACGTCAACTTCAATGTTGGCGTCGGCCACTGCACCCAAAATTTGGTAAGCAATGCCTGGTTTGTCGGGCACGCCCAACACAGAAATTTTGGCTTCATCGCGATTGAACGCAATGCCGGAGACAACGGCTTGTTCCATTTTTTCGTCTTCCTCAAAAGTGATCAGCGTGCCAGACTTGGCTTCTTCATGAATGTCGATGTCCCAAGGTGTGAAGCTAGACAGCACACGCATAGGCACTTTGTATTTACCAGCAAATTCAACTGAACGAATTTGCAAAACTTTAGATCCGAGGGATGCCATTTCCAGCATCTCTTCAAAGCTGACTGTTTTCAAGCGACGGGCCTCAGGCACCACGCGGGGATCGGTGGTGTAAACACCATCCACGTCGGTATAAATAAGGCACTCGTCGGCTTTCATGGCAGCAGCCACGGCAACTGCTGAAGTGTCTGATCCACCCCGACCAAGTGTCGTGATATGGCCATCAGGATCTACGCCCTGAAAGCCTGTCACGATGACCACGCGGCCAGCCGCCAAATCTTTGCGAACACGCACATCGTCAATCGATTCAATGCGAGCTTTGGTGAAAGCGCTGTTGGTCTTAATAGGCACTTGCCAGCCAGCATAGCTGACCGACTCCATGCCCTCAGACTGCAAAGCGATGGCCAGCAAGGCCGAAGATGCCTGCTCGCCGGTTGAGGCCAACATGTCAAGTTCGCGGTCATAGGCCGAATCTGTTTTGGCGGGCGCCAATTCTTTGGCCAAGCCCAACAGGCGATTGGTTTCGCCGCTCATGGCGCTTGGCACCACCACCATTTGGTGACCAGCCCTAGCCCATTTAGCGACGCGTTTGGCCACATTTCGTATGCGCTCTGTTGAGCCCATCGAAGTGCCGCCGTATTTGTGAACGATCAGTGCCATTTTTAGATTTATAAAAGGGAAATTCCAGCAAAACCCATTGATTGTACTCGGGAGAACCCTAAATTTGAAGGTATTTAAGGGGGCTAGACCTGATCGGACCAGGTCAAAGCGTGCCCATCCCTTAACGCATACCCTCGCCCCACCTTCAATCGCAATTGGTGGCCGCGCGTCATGCAAGCTGCAATTTGCGACAACAATTCGCTCATTTGAACGGTGCTTGGCGTGGTTTGGTGGTGCACCTTCAGCCAATGCCGAAGGACCAAAGACTGCCTGGCTGGACTGAGTTGCTGCAAGGACTTGATGTTGAGCCCACCTAAAGCCATCAGGCTAGACAAATCGGCCGCAGCCACCTCGTTCAAAATTTCTTGTGCTTCTGCTGCGTGCGAAGCACTCCTTGAAAAGGTGTCCCTGAATTGGGGGAAAGCACGTTCCAAAGCAGGCAACAATTGCGCACGAATGCGGTTGCGAGTGAATTGCTCATTTTGGTTGCTAGGGTCTTCTACCCAAGTCACTTCCAACTGAGTCAGGTATTCGCGCAACTTAGCGCCAGCCACATTCAATAAAGGCCGATGCCACTGCAAATCAGCTCGCATCCATTTCGAGGGCATGCTGGCCAAGCCTGGCAATCCAGCACCACGCGACAGCGCCAGCAACAAAGTTTCCACTTGATCATCGGCATGCTGCCCCACTGCAATGTCTTTCACACCCTGCAACAAAGGATGCACGTGAACAGCCTCGCTTAAAGCGGTATAGCGTGCCTTTCTGGCAGCGTCTTCAGGACTTTGCCCCGCCTCGTGTTTGGCATTGACTTTGCAAAGCACCAAGGGCACTTTCAATTGTTCACACAAAGCTTGGCAGTGGCTTGCAAACTTATCAGCATCGGTTTGCAAACCATGGTGAATGTGAATGGCCCTTACCAGCCCAGGCCAATGTTTGACGCAGGCCAGTAACAAAGCTGTGGAGTCTGCACCGCCGCTATAAGCGACGGCCAAAGGAAGACCCGGCTGAAAGCTGGACGAGAGCAAGCCCCCACCTTCAAACTCGGAATTATTTACCGGCTTTGGTGTCTGTGAAACGGCCATAGCTTTGCAAACGCTCGTAGCGACGGTCGACCAATTCTTTGGGTTTCAAATCGGTGACCTGACGCCACGCGTCTCCCAAAGCACGCTTCAAAAATGCGGCCATTTGAGCAGGGTCGCGATGCGCACCCCCGACCGGCTCGTTCACAATTTTGTCGACCAAGTTCAAAGCTTTTAAACGGTGAGCGGTAATGCCCAAGGCCTCAGCCGCCTCTTCTGCTTTGTCAGAGGTTTTCCACAAAATGGAGGCACAACCTTCAGGACTGATGACCGAATAAACAGAGTACTGAAGCATGAGCACTGAATCGGCCACAGAGATGGCCAATGCGCCGCCAGAGCCACCTTCGCCAATGATGGTGGTGATGATGGGCACTTCAAGTTGGGCCATTTCAAAAATGTTGCGGCCGATGGCTTCAGACTGGCTGCGCTCTTCGGCATCAATGCCGGGGTATGCACCCGGTGTGTCAACAAACGTGAACACGGGCAGCTTGAATTTTTCTGCGGTCTTCATGAGGCGCAGGGCTTTGCGATAGCCTTCGGGCTTGCTCATGCCAAAGTTGCGCTGCGTGCGTTCTTTGGTGTCACGACCTTTTTGATGGCCTAAGACCATGCAAGGCGATCCATTGAAACGGGCCAAACCACCCACAATCGACAAGTCATCGGCAAAGTGTCGGTCGCCGTGCATTTCCACAAAGTCCGTGAAAATTTCGCGGATGTAATCCAGTGTGTAGGGACGCTCAGGATGACGGGCAATTTTGGTAATTTGCCAAGCCGTCAAGTCTGAGTAAATGTCTTTGGTCAGTTGCTGGCTCTTTTTACTGAGCTGGTCAATTTCTTCAGAAATGTCAACGGCAGATTCGCTTTGCACATAGCGAAGTTCTTCAATTTTGCCTTCAAGTTCCGCAACCGGCTGCTCAAAGTCTAGGAATGTGCGCTTGGCCAAAATGGGCCTCCTTAATCTAGCTCAATACTCAACCGGCAATGGGTCAAGAGACCGCCAAATATACCAAGTTGCAACCGTGCTGTACGGTTGCCATGCTTGCGCGACCTCGCGAGCATCGCTGCGGCTCACAGGTTCGCCTGAAAAATAGTTCTTGCTGATGCCGTTGATCAAGCCCACATCATCGAGGGGCAAGACGTTGGGTCGCATGAGATGAAAGATTAAAAACATCTCGGCCGTCCAGCGACCAATGCCCCGAATGGCCACCAATTCATCGATGATGGCTTCATCGTCCATCTGCTGCCATTCTTTGACACTGACATTTTTACCATGAAAATTAAGCGCCAAATCGACCAAATATTCAACTTTGCGTGCAGACAAACCTGCCGCGCGCATGTCATCTACTTTTAGTTTCAACACACCTGCAGGTGTGATTTTTTTGCTCAAGGCCGCGAATTTATTCCAGACGGATTGAGCCGCTTTAACTGAGATTTGCTGTCCCACAATGCTGCGCGCTAAAGTGACAAATGCATCTCCGCGCGATACCAAGCAGGCGTCGCCAAATTGCGGAATTAGACGCTTCATGACCCTGTCTTTTTTGGACAGATGGGCACAAGCCGCGGCCCAATATTCAGGTGTCATCACAGCATCGGAATTGCTCATTGAGCTGCCTCCCAAGTGGTACCGGCAGCTGAATCTTTGAGCTCAATGCCCTGCTCTAGCAATAGCTTTCGGATGCGGTCGGCTTCTGTAAAATTCTTGGCCGCCTTGGCATCTGCTCTCGACTGAATGAGTGACAGAATAGAAGCCTCATCCAATCCAGCACCAGCCTGCAAGTAGGCAACAGGCTCATTTTGCAAAATACCCAAAATACCGCCAAGCGCTTTCAATAAGCCGGCTAAATCTTCTGACTTGCTGCGATTGACTTCACCCGCTAAATCAAAAAGAACTGCAACGGCTTCAGGCGTACCGAAGTCTTCGTCCATGGCTGTTTTGAAGCGCGCAGCATAGAGGTTGGCCCAATCGATTTGCACATCGGAAGCTGTAGCCGCCTGCAAGGCTGTGTAAAGCCGCTTCAAGCCACTGCGCGCATCGTTCAAATTTTGATCCGAGTAATTCAAAGAAGTTCTGTAATGACTTCTGACCAAATAGAAGCGCACAGTTTCAGCATCGAAAGACTTTAGAACATCGCGAATTGTGAAAAAATTGCCCAGACTTTTAGACATTTTTTCATTGTCAATGTTGATGAAACCGTTGTGCATCCAATACTGAGCAAATTGCTGTCCGGTTGCGCCTTCGCTTTGGGCAATTTCGTTTTCATGGTGCGGAAATTGAAGGTCAGCACCACCTGCATGAATGTCAAAACTGTTACCCAGCATTTGGCAAGCCATGGCCGAGCATTCAATGTGCCAACCAGGGCGGCCAGGGCCAAATGTGCTTTCCCATTTGACGTCGGCGGGCTCTGAAGCTTTGGCCCCCTTCCACAGCACAAAATCAAGCGGGTCTTCCTTGCCATCTAAGACTGCCACACGTTCACCAGCGTGCAACTCGTCAATCGATTTACCAGACAACTTGCCATAACCAGGGAACTTGCGCACGGCGTAATTGACATCGCCTTGGGGCGTGCGATAGGCTAAACCTTTCTCTTCAAGGATGCCAATCATTCTCAGCATTTGAGGCACAAATTCTGTGGCTCGCGGTTCGGCAGTGGGCCGTGCGATGCCCAATGCATCAAAGTCTTCATGCATGGCGTCAACCATCCGATCAGTCAGAGCTCGGATGGACTCGCCGTTTTCAACGGCACGCTTGATGATTTTGTCGTCAATGTCGGTGATGTTTCGAATGTGAGTGACTTTGTAGCCACTGACTTTCAGCCACCGCTGCACCACATCAAAGGCCACGTTGGACCTGGCATGACCCACATGGCAATAATCAAATACAGTCATACCGCAGACGTACATGCGGACGTGGCCCTCTTCTAAAGGAGTAAATTCGGCAACCGCTCGGGTAAGCGTGTTGTAAATGCGCAAGCTCATGAATGACTAAATTTCTATTTAGGTGCGAAAGGGGCCTCAGCCCCTTTCGTGATGTTCGGACAGCCTTAACGCGAGGCCTCCGGTACAATTTGTCACAGTATAAGGCCCAAATATGCCATTCAAATGGTTTCTTCTCCGCGTTTTCCCTTTGTGGTTTTGCCTCGCAAACCATGTGGCTTGGGCCGACGCTAGCTCTGACATTGAAGCCCTGATTCAAAACAAGCAATGGGCTCAAGCTGAACAATTGATTCAGGCAGAACTCAAAAAAACAAGCCCATCCGCTCAATCACCCCAATGGCGTCTCATGGCCAGCCAGGTTTTAGCAGGCCAAGGAAAAACCGAGGAGGGCATGAACGTCCTTCAAGCCTTAATTTTAGAGTTTCCCGAATTGCCAGAGCCCTATAACAACTTAGGTGTTTTATTGGCGGCGCAAGGAAAATTTGAAGCTGCTGCAGATGCATTTATTTCAGCCATTCAAGCAAGGGCCAATTACAAAGTAGCCTTACAAAACTTGGGCGACTTGTACTCAGCCATGGCTAAGCAAGCTTATGTCAAGGCAAAAGCTCTGGATGATAAAAAATCATTGTTACCATTGCCTGCGCCTGCAGCCAGCACAAGCACCACCACCAACATACGCACCCAGCGTTAAACACATGTCTGCAACTTTTTCACGACCACAATTCTTAGTCTTTTGGCGTTCCTGGGTGGGGGTCGTTTGCATCAGCATAGGCTTCATAACAGCCCCCTTTCCTAGCCAAGCCCAAGAGGCCTCCAAGGTGAAAATTGCCACCAACATGGGTGACATCATGGTGGAGCTTTACTCTGACAAAGCCCCCAAAACAGTAGCTAACTTCCTTCAGTATGTCAAAGACAAACATTACAACGGCACCATTTTTCACCGGGTGATTGCCAACTTCATGATTCAAGGCGGGGGCTATGACGCGCAGTTCAAAGAGCGCCCCACTCGAGCGCCTGTGCAGCACGAGGGGCGACAAACAATGAGCGCCGGCCTCAAAAACCAAACGGGTTACTTGGCCATGGCCAGAACCAATGACCCCCAATCAGCCACGGCCCAGTTTTTCATCAATACCGCTGAAAACGCTTTTTTAGACCCCACCCCCATTCCCGAAGGCGACCCCGTCAAACGCTTTGAATACCGCGGACAGGTCTACGAAAACGTGCCTCGCGAGAACTTGCTCAATGCCCTACAACTTTTCGGTTATACGGTTTTTGGCAAAGTCACCTCTGGTATGGATGTCGTGGATAAAATCAGAGCCATGCCAACTGGCATGGGCGGCCCCTTTAGAACAGATGTTCCAAAAACGCCCGTTGTTATTCTTTCAATCACTTTAGTGCAATTACCATGAGCAATCCTCAAGTCGAACTCCACATCGCCGACAAAGGCGTCATCCTCATTGAACTCGACGCTGAAAAAGCGCCCTTGAGCGTTGAGAACTTTCTTCACTACGTGAACAAGGGTCACTACGACAACACCATTTTTCACCGCGTCATTCCTGGCTTCATGATTCAAGGTGGTGGCTTTGAACCCAACATGGAACAAAAGCATTCCGATGCAGCGATTCAAAATGAAGGCAACAACGGTTTGAAAAACACAAAGTACAGCTTGGCCATGGCTCGCACTCAAGCGCCTCACTCCGCCACTGCGCAGTTCTTCATCAACACTGCCGACAACGAATTCTTGAACCACACAGCGCCCTCACTGCAAGACTGGGGCTATGCCGTGTTTGCACATGTGGTGTCTGGCACTGAGATTGTGGATGACATTGAAGGCGTTAAAACCAGCCGCAATGGCTTCCATGACGACGTACCCAAAGAACCCGTCATCATAGAAAAGGCTATCGCGCTTTAATTTGCGCGCCAGCCCATCTCCATGATTGCAACCGTGTTGCCGCTTCAAATCTTTGAAGCACCGAAAACTTGGCGCACGGTTG
>CAIODE010000106.1 GCA_903856875.1 uncultured Burkholderiales bacterium | reverse complement strand
GCGCTGAAAATACAAAATACCGATTTGACCCGATGCGACTTCTCTAGAGCCAGGCGTTTTCCTGAGTTCAGCGATAGGTTGAGAGATGGCGAAAGATGAATACCAAGCCCAGTGCCTTGAGATGGATTGCTTGAAGGTTAAGCCTGCGCTCACCTTCTGAAAGCCTGTGGGAATCAGGTTTGTCAAAGCATGGTTGCCTTGTAAATTTGAATTTCGCCAATGTTCTGCCGTTGCCCAAGTGCTGTCAGCATGCAAAATCAATTCACTTTGTTGGAACACTGGCCAAGCATATGACAAGCCAAGGTTCAAAGTGGTGCTGTCCCCTTTGTTCAAAATATCTTGCGTCCAATCGACATTGAAGCGCCAGCGTTGATTGATTTTCCGGTGAAGCATGACGCGTGTTCGAATTGTATTTTTGCCGCCTTCAAAAACATCAAAAGACTCGCCTGTACTCACGTTGTGTACGCGCATAGAGAGACCGATGTTCAGATCGGGCTCATCCATGACTTGGTAACTTAGCGTCGGCTCAGTGCCAAACTGCCCTAAATCACGCCAAGCGCGTCCATCGCCAATGCCAACCTGCCACTTGCCATAGCGCAGTCCAATCACGGGCCTGACGCGTGCTGTGTTTTGCCAATCTGCAATGTCATTCGATTTAAGCCTAGTTCCGAGGGTGAAATAAAATTGTTCAGATTCAGCAGCAGTAGAAACTGACTCCGGCGAACTATTTTGAGCGTTTGCCAAACATGGCAAAAAAATCAAGGTGGTGAAAATGATGACACTGAAACAAAGAGCTGTAAGGCTCATTCGCTTCATTGCAAACATCGAATTGGTCATGAAATCGTTTTGTACACCCGTGAGATTAAATTCGTGTGACAAAATGATTTTTAAAGAACGCTGACCATAAAAAAACCGCTCTGCAAAAGAGCGGTTTTGAGTGGAGCTTAGCAAATCAGTGATACATCTGCTTTGGGTTGTTGTCCATCAACTCACCTTTAAGCAAGTACAAAGGCGCTTTGTGGTAAAGAATGATGTCGTGAAAGGGATCGGTGATGATTTTGGTCATCCAAACCAAGCCAGTTTGAACATCTTTCAGGAAGAAAAGATGAATGGTTCTAAAGAGCAAGCCCGCAACACCCAAAATGAGCCATGAAGCACCCACTTGCCTAACCCATTCGGTCAAGGTATCCCAAGGTTCAATCATGCCAAACAAGCCAGGCTGAACGTAAAGTGCCATAGGCAAAATGGCCCAGATGCTTAACAACACAACTTTGCGGCTCAAGTTGTAGCCAACTTTGATCTCTTCCTTGTGTTCTTGGGTAGCTTGGTTAATTTCGTCGTAGCCCAATGGTTCGAAGAAAAAATGACCAGATTGGCGAGTAGTCATAGACACTAGCCAAGCAATCAGTGCAGAAATGACGGGGTCAACAAGCAGAAATGCATAGGCAACCACAAAACTAATGGCACTGATGAAATGCAGTGTCTGATTGATTCTGCTGTGATGGTAGTAACGGTGGTCGTCAAAACGCTGAATTTTCAAGGCTTCGAAAAATGTAGTCACATCGTCTCCTAGTGAGAATTTTGGGCAGCACGAATTGTGCATGAACTTATGATTGTCGCAAATGATGAAATTTCAATGACAAGATTCATTTGTCATTGAAATTTCATCATTTATTTTTTTCTTAACCTGATTGTCATCAAGTTGTTAAATCAAGACCTGATGATTTAGGTATGGAAAATTCAGTTGATATCCCTATTGTCCTCGAAGATTACCCTGCTACAAGGCCTTCATTGCGCATTGCAGTTGTCACTGAAACTTGGCCGCCTGAAGTCAATGGCGTTGCCATGACTTTGGCCAAGTTGGTCCAAGGCTTGAGTCACCGCAATCACGATGTTCAGTTAATCCGTCCGCGCCAAACAAAAACTGAATCACCCCTCAATGATGCATCCCTTCAAGAAGTGTTGATGCGAGGCATGCCCATACCCAGGTATCCAGAATTAAAGTTAGGCTTGCCAAGCAAAAAAACATTGGTCAAAACTTGGACTTTGCGCCGACCAGATGTTGTGCACATTGCCACCGAAGGCCCTCTGGGTTGGTCTGCACTGCAAGCAGCCAAAGTATTGAAGCTTCCAGTCACCTCTGACTTTAGAACCAATTTTCAAAGTTACTCGAAGCACTATGGCGTAGGGTGGCTGCGAAAGCCTATCGTTGCCTATTTGCGAAAATTTCACAATGCAACTGCTTGCACCATGGTGCCTACCAGGGAGCTTATGCGTACCCTGAGTGAGAATGGGTTTGCCAACCTCAAAGTCGTGTCCAGAGGGGTAGACACCAAGTTATTCAATATTTCCAAACGTGACATCAGCTTGAGAGATTCTTGGGGTGCCACAGAAAACACCAAAGTTCTGATTTCAGTGGGCAGAATGGCACCTGAAAAAAATTTAGACCAAGTGCTGAAAACTTATGAAGCTTTGAAGTACACGGGCCAAGCTTTCAAGTTGGTCATGGTGGGTGACGGCCCTCTGAAGCAGCAATTTCAACATCGCTATCCAGAAATCATTTTCCCTGGCATGTTGTCACAGGCACATCTAGCTGCCTACTATGCAAGTTCTGACTTATTCATCTTTCCTAGTCAAACGGAAACCTTTGGCAATGTCACTCTAGAAGCACTTGCCAGTGGCATACCTGTTTTGGCATTCGACTGTGCCGCCGCCAGAGATTGGGTTCAAACGGGCATCAATGGGTGGTTGGTTGCAGAAAACAATCCAGAAGGCTTTGCAGCCCAAGCTGTCTCGATTTTTAGCAGCAAAGATTCTCTAGATCAAATGATGCGAACCACAAGACAGCAAGTGGTGCATTTAGACTGGGATCAAATTGCCGAGCAAGTTGAATCTGTCTTCTGGGATGCCATCCGCATGAGGTAAATCATGCCCAAGGTCATGACAGTTCCCATGATGACCATGACCCATTGAAGCGGCAACTCTAAGGCCAACAAACCGCTGTATATGCCTAACATAAGCATGACGCTGGCATTCTCATTGAAGCCTTGAACGGCAATCGATCGACCGGCGGTTAACAAGGTGTAACCCCTGTTTTGCAAGAGTGCATTCATGGGCACCATCAGCATGCCACCTGCAAAACCAGTGATCAGCATGAGTGGAATGGCAATCCAAAGGGATGTTGAAAAGGCCAAGGCTGGCAAGGACAAGCCCAACCAAAGTCCGAGCGGCAGAACCTTGTAGGCATTTTGAAGTGCTACATAGTGACCTGCCATGCCCGCTCCGAAAATGACGCCAAAAGCGACAACAGCTTGGAGCAAACTGGCTTGTTCTAAGGGCATATTCAGAGCTTCCTTGGCCCATAGCAATACTGCAAACTGAACCACCGCACCAATGCCCCAAAAAAGTGTGGTGACTGCGAGTGAAAGCTTGCCAACAGGATCTTTCCAAAGAATTCGATTGCTCTGAATGAAATTCTTAAACAGGGCAATGGGTTTCATACTCTCTTGAACATATTGAATGTGAAGATTTGGAATGCCGAAGTTCAAAAGTCCGGCAATGCTGTAAATCACAATCAAGGAGAGCAGAGGGCCTGCATATTGGGTTTTAAGACTAAGCCCCAACAACTCAATGAAAGAGAGATTCAATGCGGCCATCCATGCGAAGCTCTTAGAGGCTACAAGCAAGCCCCCGCAAGCAGTTCCCAAGATGACGGCCATCACCACAGTCACTTCGAGCCAACCATTGGCTTTCACCAGTTGCTCAGCTGGCACAGTTTCAGTGACTAAGCCGTATTTTGCAGGCGCATAGGCAGATGCGGCCATGCCTGCAATGGCAAAAGCAAGCATGGGATGAAAGCTGGTAAATATGAAAGCAACGCCCACCACTTTGAGCGCGTTCATGCAAGCCATGAGTTTGGCTTTTGAAAAGGCGTCAGCCAGTGGCCCCATCAGCGGCGCCAAAAAAACATAGGACAAAGTGAAAGAAAATTTGAGCAAGGGTGCCCACCATCCTGGGTAGCCTTGCTCATTTAAAAAAGCGATGCCTAAAATAAGCAGCGCATTGTCTGCCAAACCTGAAGCGAATTGAGCGCCTATCAGGTAGAAGAATCCTTTGGGCATTCCTTACGCCGAGGCTTCTGCTTGTTGGCTGTGAGCACCCGCTTTGAAGTTAAGCGCCAATTGATTGCGACGACCAATGCCCTGATAGGCAATACCCAAATCTTGGAGCATTTTGGGATCGTACAAATTGCGTCCATCCAAGATCAAGGGCTGGTTCATGCGCTCTTTGAGCATTTCAAAATCAGGGTGATGGAATGTTTTCCATTCGGTGACGACCAAAAGAGCATCGGCATTGTTGGCAGCCTCGTAGGCTGTATCAGCCAGGCTAAAGCGTCCTAACTCATCTGCGTCTTGAACATCGTGTGACACAGCTTCGTGCCCCTCTGTGGAAGCCAGAGGATCAAAAGCGCTCACTGTTGCACCCCTTTTTAACAATTCCTGAATGATGATGCGGCTAGGTGCTTCACGCATATCGTCCGTGTTGGGCTTGAATGACAAGCCCCAAATGGCAAACTTGAGGCCCTTGAGGTCTTGCCCAAAGTGATAGGTTAATCTGGTGACCAATAAGGTTTTTTGCTGTTCATTGACGTTTTCTACAGCGCTGACCACTTTCATCTGGCTACCGCAATCCAATGCAGTTTGAATCAGAGCGCGCGTGTCTTTAGGAAAGCAGCTTCCCCCGTAGCCTGTGCCAGCGTATAAGAAATCATGCCCAATCCGCTGATCTGCACCGATTCCACGGCGAATGCTGTCGATGTCTGCACCTAGCAAGTCGGACAGATTGGCAATTTCGTTCATGAATGAAATGCGTGTTGCCAACATGGCATTGGCGGCGTATTTGGTCAACTCAGCGCTGCGCACATCCATCCAAATGGTGCGAGCGTGATGCCTGTTAAAGCTGGAATACAGCAACTCCATTTTTTGGTGAACAGTTTTGTAGTTGGGGCTGTCGTCTAAGCCAATCACAATGCGATCTGGGTGCATGAAATCTTTGATCGCCGCACCTTCTTTTAGAAATTCAGGATTTGATATCACTTCAAAGAGTGACTCTTGAATGCCACGCTTGTTCAACTCGTCTTGCAGACACTTTTGAACGCGATAAGCAGTACCCACAGGCACAGTTGATTTGTTCACAATGACTTTGAACTTTTTCAAATGGCGGCCAATTTGAGTCGCAACTGCCAAGACGTGCTGCAAATCTGCGGAACCATCTTCTTTAGAAGGTGTGCCTACTGCAATGAAAATAACCTCACCATGTTCAACGGCCTGAGCCATGTCAGTGGTGAAGTGAATTCGGCCTTCTGCTCTGTTTCTTGCCATGAGTTCTTGAAGCCCAGGTTCATAAATTGGCAGTCCAGCAGCATTAAGTGTGGCCACTTTTTCTGCATCGCTGTCAATGCACATGACTTGGTGGCCAAGTTCTGCCAAACATCCACCTGTCACCAAACCTACATACCCTGCACCAACAATGGAAATTTTCATGAGTTTCTCCTAAAGAGAATTCAATTTTGGATAGCCAAGATTTCTTTGTCGTGACGAATTCGTGTAATTTTCGTGACCAATCATGCTTGCGATAAATCATCTTTAGTCTTCAAGCATCCGTTTAATTTGGAAATTTCACCAAAGCTTCACAACAAATCGCTACAAACTAGGCTATGAACACATTTCTCAAATCAGCGCTATTGGCCATCAGTGCTAGTTTTCTGGGCTTGACAATCAGCACGCAAGTTCGCTCAGAAGTCAGATGGGACAGTCATGAGGCAACACCACTTGAGCTTCAAGCATTTTTCAAAATGCCTATTGGCCCCAAAGGTTTGGAAGTGTCAGACAAAGTTCTGACTGCGTCTGGCCAAAAGGTTCGTTTGACCGGTTACATGGTCAAAAATGAATTGCCAATGCTCGGTGTTTTCATGCTTTCTCCCCGCCCTGCTCAATTGAGCGAGCACGCTGATGGTGATGCCAACGATTTGCCTGCCTCAGTATGTTGGGTTTACCTAGACGAACGCCAAAAAAATTGGATCGTTCCTCACATTCCTGGCCTTTTAACTGTAGAGGGCCAGTTCACATTCAAACGCATTGAAGCATTAGATGGATCGGTAGCATGGTTTCACTTGTACCTAGCGCCCGATGCAGTAAGCGCTGTCAATATAGAAGCCCATTCATCTCAAGCCGTTGGCCCTGGGCGCCATTCTCATTCTCATTGAAAGCAAAATATGATTCACCCCTCCAATTCAAAGTATGTGTTGAGCGCATTTTTTGCAATGGCCCTTGTGGGAACTGAAGTTGCTTTAGCAGCGCCGCAAG
>CAIODE010000105.1 GCA_903856875.1 uncultured Burkholderiales bacterium | reverse complement strand
GTGACAAAAGCCATGAATGAGGGTCTCAATCAATACCCACCCATGCTGGGTGTCTTGCCTTTGCGTGAAGCAGTGTCGCAAAAGATTGAACAACTCTATGGTCATCATTACGATGCACAAGCCGAAATCACAGTCACTGCGGGCGCAACGCAGGCTTTGCTCACCATCATGCTGGCCGTTGTGCATCCGGGTGATGAAGTGATTGTTTTGGAACCATGCTACGACTGCTATGTGCCCAACGTCGAAATGGCAGGCGGTGTGGTTGTCAGAGTGCCATTGACGCCCGGCACATTCAAACCCGATTTCGACAAAATTCAAGCGGCCATCACATCCAAAACCCGTGCAATTTTGATCAATTCGCCACACAACCCAAGCGGCATGGTGTGGCGACACGAGGACATTCTGAAGCTGCAAGAAATTTTAGCGCCAACTCAAATTGTGTTAATCAGTGACGAGGTCTACGAGCACATGGTTTACCAACCGCTTCAGCACCACAGTGCAAGTTCCTACAAAGGCTTAGCAGAACGCGCCTTTGTGGTGTCGAGCTTTGGCAAAAGCTATCATGTGACTGGTTGGAAAGTAGGCACCGTTGCAGCGCCTGCTTCTTTGACGGCAGAATTTCGCAAGGTGCACCAATTCGCTGTCTTTACTGTCAACACGCCCATGCAATATGGTTTGGCAAGCTACATGGCCAACCCTCAAGCTTATTTAGAATTGCCGCATTTTTACCAACGCAAACGCGACCTGTTCAGAGAAGGTTTGTCAAAAACCAAATTCAAGCTTTTACCGGGCGAAGGCACCTATTTTCAATGCGCCGACATTTCCAGCCTGTCAGTACCAGAAAAGGATTTGGGTGAGGCTGAATTTTGCAAGTGGTTGACGCGCGAAATTGGCGTGGCGGCCATTCCCATGTCTGCCTTTTATGGCGACTCGTTTGATCAAAATGTCATACGATTTTGCTTCGCCAAGAAAGACGCCACCTTGCACGCCGCCATTGAAAGATTGGCCAGACTTTAATCGTCAGTTTCTGGCGCCAAGTTTGGAAACAGCACTGAGTTAAATCCAAATTTCGTGAAATCACGCACTCGTTGAGGGTACAAAATACCGACCAAGTGATCACACTCATGCTGAACAACTTTGGCGTGAAAACCATCTGCCGTTCTTTCAATGGTTTGGCCATGTCGATCAAAGCCAGTGTAGCGAATGTATTGCCATCTGGGCACAACAGCTCTCAAACCAGGCACTGAAAGGCACCCTTCCCAATCGTGCTGCAGGTCATTGCCGATGGGTGTGATGACAGGGTTGATCAAGACAGTGTAGGGAATGGGGGCTGCATTTGGATAGCGTGAAATAATTTGTCCAGTTCCAAAAATCACCAGCTGAATGTCCCAGCCAATCTGAGGCGCTGCCAGTCCTGCGCCATTGGCAGCAATCATGGTCTCCTTCATGTCCTCAAGGCCCTGAAGCAGTTCAGGCGTGTTGAATTCGAGCACTGGCTTTGCGATTCGCATCAAGCGCTCATCACCCATCTTCAATATTTCACGTACCGTCATTTGAATCTCCTTTTAACAATGACAAAAGGCCAGCTTCATCCAAAACTGGAACGCCAAGCGCCAAGGCCTTTTCAAGTTTGCTACCGGCCTCAGAACCTGCAACCACATAGCTGGTTTTTTGACTCACAGAGCTGGCCACTTTGGCACCGGCTTCTTCCAACATGGCTTTGGCCTCATCCCGACTTAAGCTTGGCAATGTGCCGGTCAGAACAATGGTTTGACCACTCAGGGGCTTGGGTACACGCTCTGCGGGCGCACCCTCTTCCCATCGAAGGCCACATGCTCTTAGCTGAGCCACAATTTCTTGGTGATGAGTTTGAGCAAAAAATGCAAGCACACTTTGCGCCACGATGGGGCCCACGTCTGACACTTCCAAGAGTTCTTCCAAGGACGCAGTCATGAAGGCATCCAAACTACCAAAGTGGCGTGCAAATTCCTTTGCTGTGGCTTCACCCACATGGCGTATACCTAAACCGTAGATGAAACGAGGCAAGGTGGTGGACTTAGAGGCTTCAAGTGCACTCAAAATATTGAGAGCAGATTTTTCTGCCATTCGATCAAGTTGAACCAGGGTACTTAAACCTAATTTATAAAGGTCGGGCAATGTACTGACAACACCCGAATCCACCAGTTGGTCAATCAGCTTCTCACCTAAACCGTCTACCTCAACAGCCCTTCTTTGAGCAAAGTGCAGAAACGCCTGCTTGCGTTGAGCACCACAAAACAAGCCACCACTGCATCGGTAGTCGGCCTCATCTACATCACGCAAAGCTGCACTGCCACACACCGGGCAGATATGGGGCATGGTAAAAATTTGCGCATCAGGCTGGCGATGCGCAAGGACGACGCTCACCACCTCCGGAATGACATCGCCTGCGCGGCGAACAATGACCGTGTCACCGACTCGAACATCTTTGCGTCGCGCCTCATCTTCGTTGTGAAGCGTTGCATTGGTCACGGTGACGCCACCCACAAAGACAGGGGCCAATTTGGCAACAGGTGTGAGTTTTCCTGTCCGTCCCACTTGAACATCGATAGCCTGAACCGTCGTGAGTTCTTCCTGTGCGGGGTACTTGTGAGCAACAGCCCAACGGGGCTCTCGCGTGACAAAGCCGAGTTTTTCTTGAAGTCCAAGGTCATTGACTTTGTAAACCACCCCATCAATGTCATACGGAAGTTTGTCTCGTTGTTTGGCAATTTGTGCGTGAAAATCAACCAGTCCAGCGGCCCCAGCGACACACTTCGTTTGTGCAGCAACTGGAAAACCCCAGCCCTTGAGCGTTTGCAGTAAATCGTAGTGACTCTGAAAAGGTGCGGCGCCTTGAGACCATCCCAACACATCACCTAAGCCATACGCAAAAAAACTCAATGGCCGTTGCGCTGCTATGTTTGAATCCAATTGGCGCACTGCCCCTGCTGCAGCGTTTCTTGGATTCACAAATGTTTTCTCACCTTTGGCACCTTCAGAAATTTTCAAAAGTTGTCGTGAATTGAGGGCATCAAAATCATCTCGGCGCATGTAAACTTCGCCGCGAACTTCCAACACAGAAGGTACGTCAGCTAAAAGCTGCAAAGGAATTTGCCCGATGGTTCTAATGTTGTGTGTGACATCTTCTCCATATTCACCGTCGCCGCGCGTGGCAGCTTGAACCAAAATACCTTGCTCATAACGCAGGCTCATGGCCAAGCCATCAAACTTGAGTTCTGCAACGTAAGCCACTTCTGAGGCACCTTCTGGCAAATTTAATTCTTTGCGAATGCGGGCGTCAAAAGCACTGGCTCCACTGGCCTCTGTATCGGTTTCAGTTCGAATGCTCAACATGGGGACTTGGTGTCGAACTGTAGAGAACTCAGGCAAAACGGCTCCGCCCACTCGCTGTGTCGGAGAATCTGCCGTTAGCAGTGCCGGAAATTGAGCTTCAATGCTCTGAAGTTGCTTAAACAATCGATCGTATTCAGCATCTGGGACTTCAGGCGCATCCAAGGTGTAGTAGGCATGGGCATAGAGATGCAACAATTTCCGAAGCTGCAAGGCTTGTTCACTTGCGAGGTCGAATGCTGAAGGGGATTGCGCTTTTCCCTCTTCCGATCCTGAAAACAAATCTAAGTTCACAATGAATTGGGCGATACGATTATGAAAACAATCGACGCGCCTGAGGTGAGCCGGCAGACAACTCGCGTGAATCTAAGGCATCGTAAAGCAGCTCTAGATCTAGGGCGATGGCATTTAAATCAGCTTCTGTGAGTGCATGCCCTGCGCCATCAGTAATGACGCCATCCATTTCTTTGCCAAGGATACGCGCTGCGTCTCGCAATCTGGCAAAAGCTTGTTCTTCTCTTGGGACTTGTGGCACATCAAGACTTAAAGTGAATTCTCGAATAGCGGACAAAGCCGGATCATCTGCCATGGCTGCTTGCGTATCAAAGGACAAAGACATGATAGGTGGCAAGCCTTGAACAGCTGCAGCCAAAACCATTCGTCCAGGAATAACGCCAGCCACAAAACCCCAACGTGCAGCGTGTTGATGAATGTAGCCAGGACTCCATGCCGCAGATGTGGCACAAACGGTAAAACTAAGCTGAGCATCATGCTCACTGGCAAATTGATCAAGCTCGCGGGCACGAGCTACTTCTTCCAACATGTCTGGAAACTCTGGCGCACCGCCAATCGAATCGGCAAAGCTTTGGGCTTTGATCACATACTCTGAAAACTCAATTTCATTCAAAGGCCCAACGCGATTGGCCAATTGAACACCTGCCTGAAATGCGTGATAGCGACGACCTGCAACAGGTGTTTCCCATTCACCCGAATTGTCATTCAAACCTTCAACAGCAAATAGTTTGGTGCCAACACGGCGGGTCGATGGCAAGGCCGCTAAAGCAGCATCGCCCGACACTTGAACATCTAGCTCAATGGCTGCAATGACATCGATCAGGACATCGAGAGGCGGCTTCTTTTCGGGTATGGGCAGAATGTCAATCTCATCGTCCAAATACGCTGAATCTTGAAAACTTGTCCGACCCAAATCTGAGTTGTCTAGAACTGGATCAACGCCAGCAGATGGCTCGGGTGCTGCTTGGCGTGGTGCGTTTTGGCGAGCAGTCCAGAGGTTGTACAAAACAACCCCTACCAAGGTCACGCCACCCACAATTGCCAAACTATTTTGCAAGGAGCTCATAAAGGGGTGTGCAAAGTATGGTTGAAAAAAGATGGTTTGATCAGACCAACTCGGCCATGGTCACGGCAGCTTCCATGTCAACCGCAACGATGCGAGAGACACCCTGCTCTTGCATGGTGACGCCAATCAATTGTTCAGCCATTTCCATCGCAATCTTGTTGTGGCTGATGAACAAGAACTGTGTTTCTTTGCCCATGCTCTTGACCAATTTGGCGTAACGTTCTGTGTTCGCATCGTCCAAGGGGGCATCCACCTCGTCCAGCAAACAGAAAGGTGCTGGGTTGAGTTGAAAAATAGCAAAGACCAAGGCAATGGCTGTGAGTGCTTTTTGACCTCCAGACAGCAAATGAATGGTTTGATTTTTTTGGCCTGGCGGCTGCGCCATCACTTGAACACCTGAGTCCAAAATTTCATCGCCCGTCATGACCAAACGGGCACTTCCTCCGCCAAACAATTCAGGGAACATGCGGCCAAAATGCTCGTTCACAATTTTGAAAGTACCAGCCAAGAGATCTCTTGTTTCTGCGTCAATTTTCTTAATTGCATCTTCTAGCGTTGTCATGGCTTCTGTCAAATCAGCAGTCTGAGCATCTAAGAACAGTTTGCGTTCGCGAGATGTTGTTAACTCATCCAAAGCAGCTAAATTCACAGCACCCAAGGCCACAATTTCACGATTCAGTCGATCGATTTCAGATTGCAAACCCGTTAACCGAACATTGCCATCTTCAATTGATTTGGCCAATGCTTCAAGATCTGCTTCAGCATCAAGCAGCAATTGTGCGTATTGTTCAAGTCCTAAACGTGACGCCTGCTCTTTGAGTTGCAGCTCAGTAATTCTTTGGCGCAAAGGATCAAGCTCACGCTCAAAACTCATGCGTCGCTCATCACTGGCACGCAGACGCGCTGTGAGGTCATCGTATTCACTGCGCTTCGCTCCCAATACCTGCTCTCGTTCCATTTTCATGGCCAGCGCATTTTGCAAGCCGGCCTGCGCGGCAGCATCTGTGAGACGCGAGAATTCATCCTTGGCGCGCTCTTGCTCATCAGCAATCGATTGAATTTGCTGAACCGCAGTCTCAAGCCCGCGTTGCAATTCAGAGCGCCTAGCTTCAAGGCTGCGTTGAGAAAAAGTGGCTTCTTGCGCCAAACGCTCAAGCGTTCTCTGTTGCTCACGACACTCTGAAAGTTTGCGCTCAGCTTCTATGACGCGCTCATCAAGTTGTGCGTGACGCTCTTGACTGTCAGCCAATTGCATGTCGAGTTCTTCAAAACGACCTTCTGCCGTCAAACGACGCTCTTGAAGTCCTTCTAAATTCACGTCAATTTCAGACATGTCAGCTTCAATTTGTTCACTGCGAGCCCGCGTTTGCTCTGCCCATTGAGACAAACGAAGTGTTTCAACCTGAAGTTCATGGGCTTTCGATTGAGCCTCTGAGGCTTCTTGCCTGGCCGACACCAAGCGTTGGGCCGCCTCAGAATAGGCGGCTTCAGAACGAACAGAGGCTGATCTGGTTTCTTCCGCAATCAATGTTTGAGCACGCAGTTGTTTTTCAAAATTTTCAATGTCTTGGGCACGCGCCAAGAGGCCTGCTTGTTCAGAATCAGGTGCATAAAAACTGACGCTGTGTTTGCCGACGGCATGGCCAGACTGAACCACAAAGCATTCAGCGCCTTGGAGTTGATCACGCCAAGCCATGGCATCTTCCAAAGACGGCGCTGTGTAATACGTTTGGAGCCAATCCTTCAGCAATGCTGAGAGGCCAGCGTCCGAAAGTCTGAGCAAATCGGAAAGAGGCCGGCAAGCGGCAGGCAGCCCCTTTCGAGGTGCCGTTTGAGCGGCATTGGGCGGGGTATAAAAAGAAAGCTTGGCAGGCGGTGCATCGGATGCAAAAGCTTTCACCATGTCTAACCGCGACACTTCAAGCGATGAAAGCCTCTCACGAAGCGCAGATTCCATGGCGTTTTCCCAACCGGGTTCCATGTGAATCTTGCTCCACAAACCTTGCAACTGATCAAGGCCGTGTTTGTTCAACCAAGGTTTGAGTTTGCCATCGGTTTTGACTTTTTCTTGAAGGGATTTGAGAGCTTCAATCTTGGCTGTGAGGTCGGCCAATTTGGCAGATTCATCGTTCACGGCTTGTTGTTGATTTCGGCGCTCCTGATCCAATCGAGGGGTTTGTTCTTCTAATTCTTGAAGGGTGGTGCCGCACATCTTGGCCAGCGTGTCTGCTTGAGCAAACTGCCCTTGCAACTGAACAAGTCGATTTTCATCTGGGGAATCGAGTGCATTTCGATCGGCCATCAAGCGTTCTTGCCTGAGCGTGAGTTGACGGGTTTGGTCTTCGATGTTGCGTTGATCGGCAGCCAGCACTTGAATTTGCTGTTGAACCTGCACCACACTGCCCCTTTGTTCATTGGCTTTGGCTTGCGCTTGGCGCATGCTTTCTTCCAAATCAGGCAAGGCTTGGGCTTGGTCTTCTACTTGGGCCGCCAAGGTGATAGTTTGATCTTCGGCTTGGAGAGCCTGTTCTGCCAAGGCTTCCAACTCTGCCAGAGCATGTGTTTGCTTATCAGACCAATCAGATGATTGCGCCTGCAATTGCGTCAAACGCTGCTCAGCACGTTGGCGGCCTTCCACCACGAAGCGAATTTCAGCTTCCAATTTGCTGACTTCAGCTCCAGCCTCGTACAACAAACCTTGCGCTTGATTAACTTGGTCGCCAACGGCGTAGTGCGCTTGGCGAACTGTTTCGAGGTCTGCCTCGACATGCCTTAAATCGGCGATGCGCGCCTCTAAATCAATGAGGGCTTTGTCAACATCGGCTTTGATTTTGACTTGATCGGTTTCTGCATCAGCGCGCTTGAAAAACCACAGCTGTTGTTGCTTCAAGGTGCTGTCAGCTTTTAAATCATTGAAGCGCTGAGCCACTTCAGCCTGCTTCTCCAACTTTTCCAAATTAGCGTTCAATTCGCGCAGAATGTCATCAACACGCGTTAGATTCTCTCTGGTATCAGAGAGGCGATTTTCAGTTTCGCGGCGCCGTTCTTTGTATTTAGAAACGCCTGCGGCTTCTTCTAAAAACAAACGCAATTCTTCTGGCCGAGACTCAATGATTCTGCTGATGGTGCCCTGGCCAATGATGGCGTAGGCACGGGGTCCTAAGCCGGTTCCCAGAAAGACATCCTGAACATCGCGTCTGCGCACGGGTTGGTTGTTAATGAAATAGCTGCTGTTGCCGTCCCTGGTCAAAACACGTTTGACTGCAATTTCTAAAAACTGCCCCCATTGACCACCCGCACGGTGGTCAGCATTGTCAAAGACCAACTCAACGCTGGCCCGGCTGGCTGCCTTGCGGGTGTTGGTGCCGTTGAAAATAACGTCTTGCATGGACTCACCACGCAATTCTGAAGCTTTGGACTCACCCAAAACCCAGCGGCATGCGTCCATGATGTTGGATTTTCCGCAACCATTGGGGCCGACAACACCAACCAACTGCCCGGGCAGGACAAAATTGGTGGGTTCTGCAAAGGATTTGAATCCAGATAATTTGATGGAATTGAGGCGCACAGGAGTCTGAAATTAGGTCTTAAGGCACACCTTGTGCCACAAGCCTCCATGTTAACCGACCCAAGAGCCCCATCAGGCCGGAAAACAGCTGAAATTGAGCTCAAAAATACCCCCACAATCCCGGATAATTGGGGCATGAATCCCCTACTGGCTACCCTACAACCCTACCCCTTCGAGCGCCTTCGCCAATTGTTCGCAACTGTGACCCCGCCCACAGACCGCGCGCACATTAGTTTGGGCATTGGTGAACCCAAGCACGCCACGCCCGAATTCATCAAAACAGCCCTCAAAGCATCACTTGAGACCGCACTGTCTGGATATCCAGCCACGGCTGGTGAATTGCGCATGCGGGAGGCGTGTGCCCAATGGCTTCAGCGCAGATACCGCATTGAAATTCAAGCCAGTACACAAATTTTGCCCGTCAATGGCTCCAGAGAGGCCTTGTTTTCCTTAGCTCAAGCCGTCATAGACCCCACAAAAAAGGGCGCGCGCGTTGTCAGCCCCAATCCTTTCTATCAAATTTACGAGGGGGCGACGCTTTTGGGTGGCGCCGAACCCTACTACGTGGCCAATGCGCCTGAAAACGACTTTTCTGCCGACTGGCAGGCAGTGCCAGAAGATGTTTGGCGCGCAACCCAACTGGTTTTTGTCTGTTCACCAGGCAACCCCACTGGGAAAATCATGCCCTTGGCAGAGTGGAAAACACTGTTCGAACTCAGTGAAAAATATGGCTTTGTCATTGCCTCCGACGAGTGCTACAGCGAAATCTATTTTCGCGATGAACCCCCCTTGGGCGGGCTAGAAGCGGCCTACCTCTTAGGCTACAAAGCGTTCAAACGCCTGATCGCATTCACCAGCTTGTCCAAACGCAGCAATGTGCCCGGTTTGCGCAGTGGCTTTGTGGCAGGCGACGCCGCCATCATCAAAGACTTCTTGTTGTACCGCACCTACCACGGCTGCGCCATGAGTGGCGTGGTCCAAGCAGCCAGCATCGCGGCTTGGAATGACGAAGAGCATGTGGTGGAAAACCGCAACCTGTACCGCACCAAATTTGCGCAAGTGACGCCTGTCTTGGCCGAAGTTATGGACGTCAAACTACCCGATGCCAGTTTCTATTTGTGGGCAGGCGTACCAGCGGCTTGGCACAACAACGATACTGATTTTGCGCGCGAGCTTTATGCCAGCGAAAACGTGACCGTATTGCCTGGCAGCTACATTGGCCGAACCGTGAATGGACAGAACCCTGGACAAGGTCGTGTGCGAATGGCCTTGGTGGCCGAAACAGCAGAGTGCTTGGAAGCTGCGCACCGCATGGCACGGTTCATCAAAGCTGGCAGACCCTCATGAGCGCCACACTTCGATTGGCAGAGCAACTCATCTCTTTGCCTTCTGTCACGCCCGACGATGGCGGATGCACAGACCTGATCACTTCGCACCTTGAACCCTTGGGCTTTCAATGCGAAGTCATTGATCTTGGGCCCGACAACTTTCGGGTTCGAAATCTTTGGGCCAAACGAGCGGGCAGCTCTGGTCAAACTTTGGCCTTTGCAGGTCACGTGGATGTCGTTCCTACAGGGCCTTTGAAGCAATGGACCAGCGACCCCTTCACCCCCACACACCGGGATGGCAAGCTGTTTGGTCGTGGCGCTAGCGACATGAAAACATCATTGGCCGCCATGGTAGTGGCCACCCATGAGTTTTACCAAGAATGTTCTCACCCAGCATTGGGCATTGCTTTTTTGCTCACCAGCGATGAAGAAGGCCCAGCACTGGATGGCACAGTTCGAATTTGCGAAATGCTGCAGGCGCGTCAAGAAACGCCAGACTATTGCATTGTGGGAGAGCCCACATCTGTGAAGCAAACAGGCGACATGATCAAGAACGGTCGGCGTGGTTCGCTCAGCGGTAAATTGACTGTCAAAGGCATACAAGGTCACATTGCCTATCCCCAGTTGGCAGACAACCCTGTCCACCGCGCAGCACCCGCCCTGGCCGAACTGGCCAACATGGTGTGGGATGGAGGCAATGAATTTTTCCCTCCTACCAGTTGGCAAATCAGCAACGTGCAAGCTGGTACTGGCGCCACCAATGTAATTCCAGGCGAAATGGTCATTGACTTCAACTTTCGTTTTTGTACCGAGTCCAACGAAAGCTCTTTAAAAAGAAGACTGACTGAAGTTTTGCTAAAGCATCACTTGAGGTTTGAAATTGAATGGACCTTGGGCGGTCTGCCCTTTCTAACAACCCCAGGCACCTTGGTGAAAGCCGTCCAAGAAGCCATTCGTGAAATCACCGGACTTCAAACAGAATTATCCACCACAGGTGGTACCAGCGACGGGCGCTTCATTGCACAAACATGCCCTCAAGTGATTGAATTGGGCCCACCCAACGCCACCATCCACAAAATTGATGAGCATGTGGCATTGGCTGACATTGAGCCTCTCAAGGACATCTACAAAAAGGTCTTGTTCAATTTGAACGATGCCTGCGCGC
>CAIODE010000104.1 GCA_903856875.1 uncultured Burkholderiales bacterium | reverse complement strand
GCCAGACAAAACCTGACCTTGAATAGCAGCGCCCACGGCCACTGCTTCGTCAGGGTTCACGTCTTTGCGGGGCTCTTTGCCAAAGAACTCTTTGACCATCTCTTGCACTTTGGGCATGCGCGACATACCGCCCACCAAAATGATGTCGTCGATGTCAGACACGCTGACACCGGCGTCTTTGATGGCCATGCGGCAAGGGGCAATGGTGCGTTCGATCAACTCGTCTACCAAACTTTCCAACTTGGCACGGCTGAGTTTGATGCTCAGGTGTTTAGGGCCAGTGGCATCGGCTGTGATGTAGGGCAAGTTGATGTCGGTGCCCGCAGAGCTTGACAACTCGATCTTGGCTTTTTCAGCGGCTTCTTTCAAGCGCTGCAGAGCCAACACATCTTTGGACAAATCAACGCCGCTTTCCTTCTTGAAGTCGGTGATGATGAATTCAATGATGCGCTGATCGAAGTCTTCGCCGCCCAGAAAGGTGTCGCCATTGGTGGACAGCACTTCGAATTGTTTTTCACCATCGACGTCTGCAATTTCGATGATGGACACGTCAAAGGTACCGCCGCCCAAGTCATACACGGCAATCTTGCGGTCGCCTTTGTCTGTCTTGTCCAAACCGAAAGCCAATGCAGCAGCTGTTGGTTCGTTGATGATGCGTTTCACATCCAAACCAGCAATGCGGCCTGCATCTTTGGTGGCTTGACGTTGTGCGTCATTGAAATAGGCAGGCACCGTGATGACGGCTTCTGTCACTTCTTCGCCGAGGTAGTCTTCGGCCGTTTTCTTCATCTTGCGCAAGACTTCAGCGCTGATCTGAGGCGGCGCCAATTTGTTGCCGCGCACCTCCACCCATGCGTCGCCGTTGTCGGCTTTGGCAATGGTGTAAGGCATCAAGTCGATGTCTTTTTGAACTTCTTTTTCAGCGAACTTGCGACCAATCAAACGCTTCACGGCATACAGCGTGTTGCGGGGGTTGGTGACAGCTTGGCGCTTGGCGGACGCGCCGACCAAAATTTCGCCGTCTTCTTGGTACGCAATGATGGAAGGGGTGGTGCGTGCGCCTTCGGCGTTCTCAATCACCTTGGTGGTGTTGCCTTCCATGATGGCCACACACGAATTGGTGGTGCCTAAGTCAATGCCAATGATTCTTCCCATGTTCTTCTCCGGTCAATCTAAAAAATGCTTGAATGGTTCAGAAGTAGGGGCGTTTTGGGCAATTTCAAGGCTAAACAGGCTGAAATTGCGTCTTTTTTAACCCGTTTTGCCCCGAAAGGGCTGCTTTCTACTCCTGAGGGTTTTTATTTGGGTGCTGTCACAGTGACCAATGCAGGTCGTAATACGCGTTCTGCAATGAGGTAGCCCTTTTGCAAAACCGTGACGACCGTGTTGGCCTCCTGCTCTGCAGGCACCACACTGATGGCTTGGTGGTGGTGCGGGTCAAACTTGGTGCCGGCGACAGGGTTGATTTCAATCACTTTGTTGCGCTCTAAGGCGCTCTTCAATTGACGAAGTGTGGCTTCTGCACCTTCGCGAATTTGCTCTGGCGTGACGTTTTGAATGGCCAAACCGGCTTCTAAACTGTCCAAAACAGGCAGCAGGCTGTCGGCAAAACCCTCCACCGCAAACTTGCGGGCTTTGGAGATTTCTTCATCGGCGCGGCGACGGGCGTTTTGCACATCGGCTTGGGCGCGCAAGTATTGGTCTGCCAAAGTGGCGTTCTGGGCCGTCATGTTGGCCAGCTGAGCTTGTGCATCCGCCAAAGGATCTAGCGGTGCAGTTGTGGCTTGTGCTTGGGTGTCCGTGCCCATGGCTGCTGCTGCAGCGGCCAAGGCTTCGGCCGTGGGCATCACGTTGGCGGCACCAGTATTTTGGTTGGGGTTGGGCGTGTTTTGTGAGCTGGAATCAGACATGAAATGCATCCGCAATAAATGACAACGCCCCAAACTTGGGGGCGCTTTGAGAGATTTCAAGACCCTTGGCGCAAAGTGCCGCAGGGTCTTGAATGAGATTAAGACAGTTCGAGCAACTCGACGTCAAATTTCAAAGTGGCATCAGGAGGAATGACGCCGCCTGCGCCGCGTGAGCCATAACCTAAGTCTGAGGGGATGATCAAGGTGCGGGCGCCGCCGATTTTCATGCCAGCCACGCCTTCGTCCCACCCGCGAATGACCATGCCTGCGCCCAAAATGAATTGGAAGGGGTCGCTGCGGTCTTTGCTGGAGTCAAATTTTGCGCCTTGCTCGCCGTCTTCGTACAGCCAGCCGGTGTAATGCACGGTGACTGTTTGGCCTTTGGTGGCCTCGGCGCCGTCGCCGACCACGGTGTCTTCGTATTGCAGGCCGGTGGCTGTGGTATTCATGAGTGAGTCCTTAGGAGGGGTCATAGAAAAGCCAGTTCGAGACTGGCCTAAGGGGTGGATTATGCCAGTGGCAGAAAACCCATTGGCTTAGCCTGTGCTCATGTTTCCTGCTTGGGCTGCCGATTGGCCAAATCCTGCATCAAGGCCCGAATGCCGTAAGTCCACGGCGGCGCCAGATCTGACGTGGTGACCCGGTTGAAAAGGGTTCCCAGTTGCGGCGTAGAAATAGCGACGGAATCGCCCACCACATGGGTGAAGCCTTGACCGGGCCCATGGCGGTCTTGGGTGGGCGCAAACATGGTGCCTAAAAACAAAACCAAGCCGTCGGGGTATTGGTGGCACTGGCCAATGGCTTGCGCTGCAAGGTCCAAGGGGTCGCGGCTGATTTGACTGAGCGAACTGCTGCCTTGCATGACAAAACCTTCTGGCCCTTTGACAGTCATGCTGAGGTCGGTGGTGCGCACGCTGTCAATGGTGTAGTGTTCGTCAAACAAACGGATGAAGGGGCCAATGGCGCAGCTGGCATTGTTGTCTTTGGCTTTTCCCAACAGCAAAGCACTCCTGCCTTCAAAGTCTCGCAGGTTGACATCGTTGCCCATGACGGCGCCCACCACGTGCCCCTTTGAATTGATCACCAACACAATTTCGGGTTCTGGGTTGTTCCAAGAACTGCCTGGGTGCAAGCCCACATCAAAGCCTGAGCCTACCGCGCTCATGGTTTGTGACTTGGTGAAGATTTCGGCGTCTGGGCCAATGCCCACTTCCAAATACTGCGACCACACACCTTGCGCGACCAACACTTCTTTGAGCTTCATGGCTTGTTCGGAACCAGGTTTCACGTTTCGCAAGTTGTCGCCCATCACATCGATCACGGCTGCGCGAACACTTTCAGCTTTGGCCGCATCACCACGCGCTTGCTCTTCAATGACGCGCTCTAGCATGCTGGCGACAAAGGTTACACCGGCGGCTTTAATGGCTTGCAGGTCAGTGGGCGCTAAGAACCAAGGCTCTTTTGGGTTTTGATTCAAAGGATCTGTGTTGGCCCAAACGCTTGGCGTGGACCATGTTCGACCTGAGTGTTTCGCAAGCTTGGCTGCTGCGTTGTCTAACTCCATCAGGTCACTGCTGGTCAGTGCCAGTTCTGATAAATCAGTGATCTCTTGCTGACCCACTTTGACCAAGTAGGGCCCTTCACCAGGTACCCAAATTCGGCCAATCAAAAGGGCATTGGCCGCATCAAGGGGCAATGTTTGATTCAATGAGGGAAAGCTTGAAGTCACCACGAGACGTTCTCCTAATGTGCACGCCTAAGTTGCTGATGCTGCAGCTGACTTAGAGATAGATTTTTTGCAAAAGAGTGACCAATGTTTGCGCTTGGTTGGGGGTGAGTTTACCGCCTACATTTCTTTCGAGTTCTGATGCCGTGGCTTCAGCTTGCACCATGAGTACGCGGCCTTTTTCAGTCGGGTGTAATCCGACGGCGCGACCATCATGGGGGTGGGGCAAGCGTTCAATCAAACCCCGAGCATCTAAAGATTGAATGAGGCTGACCAAATTGGGCGGCAAGATGTTCAAAGACGCGCACAGTTGACGCGATGTGACGCCAGGGTTGTGCAAGATGACGGACATGACAGAAAAATCCACCGGCTTAAGACCGTAGACCGTCATCTTTTCTAAAAATTCTCCAATGATGGCCAAAGCAGCGCGACGCGCGTTGTAGCCAATCAAGGTTTCTAAAAAGCGAGTGTCAACCTTGTCAATGGCAGTTGAGGTTTGTTTTACTCTGCTTCGCATTGTGTTTCGACCATGTGTTTCGATGAGGCGAGATGGGAAGAAAGCCCGAGAATTTAGAGAGTTCTCGGGCCGATGCGGTTCTAACCAAAATTAGGAGTCAACCGTGAAGCCAATGCGCTTGATCAGAGGACCCCAACGCTCTAATTCCACTTGTGAACTCTTGAGTTGATCAGCCACAGTGCCGCCATAAGGAATTAAGCCAACGATGGTTAAGGCATCTTGAACGCCTTTGTCTTTCAGGGCCGCATTGATTGCTGCGTTGGCAGCTTGAATAACGTTGGCGGGTGTTTTAGCCGGTGCGTAAAACCCAAACCACTCTTCAACTGTCAGCTCTGGAAAACCTTGTTCTGCAAATGTGGCAACGTCAGGTACAAAGGGAGATCGTGTTTTGCCTGATGTGGCCAAGATGCGCATCTTGCCGGCTTTATGGTTGGCAATAAAGTCGCCGTGGGGCGTGAACATGCAAGCAATTTGTCCGCCAACTACGTCAGTCACACCCGGTACAGAGCCGCGGTAAGGTGCATGCTTGAACTCAAAGTTTTGATTGAGTCCTAGCAGTGCACCAATGAAGTGAGGCGTTGAACCTGCTGCAGGCGAGCCATAGCTGGCTTCTGCAGGATTGGCCTTGGCCCAAGCAACAAAGTCTTTCACATTCTTCACAGCGGCAGGAACCATGGGGCCCACAGCAAAGCCATGGTGAATCATGGAACTGGTGCCCACAGGTGTGAAATCTTCAAAGGGCTTGTATTGCAGATTTTTAAAAATATGGGGGTACAGCGAAATGGGAGAAAAAGGCGTCATGGCCAACACTGAGCCATCGGCGGGTGCTGATTTGAGCAAGTTCAATGCAATTTGGCCACCAGCACCGGGCTTGCTGTCAATGACGCCAGCGTTTTTGCTATAGCCTGAACCGCCAAATTTTTCAGCAACACGGCGCGCACAAATATCACCAGATCTGCCCGGTGGAAAGCCATAAAGCACTTTGACTTGTTCAATAGGCAGACCGCTTTGCGCCCATGATTGTTGAAAGGCTGAGCTGCCAATAATGGCAGCTCCGGCTGTAGTCTGCAAAAATTCTCGGCGATTTGTCATGATTGTCTCTTCTTTGGATGGTTAAAAAAAATTGAGCTCTAAAATTAACTGAAAACTGTGCACGCGCCTTAACTGCACAAGGCTTGAATGTCCTTGGGCACTTCAATGGCTTTGATGCGATCTGGATCGTCAGGGTGCTTGATGCAAAACGCGCGCACCTCGGTGCCTTCGCACAACACAGTGTCGCCGCGCATGACCACATGTTTGTGGACAAAGGTTTTGTCGCGCCACTCTTGCACACTGGTGTGAATTTGGATGGTTT
>CAIODE010000103.1 GCA_903856875.1 uncultured Burkholderiales bacterium | reverse complement strand
ATTTCATTTCTTCAACAAATTTTTTCAAATAAGCTTGGGCTTCTGGGCTGCGTGATTTTGGCAGACCCAATGCTTGTTCGATGACCATAAAGCGGCCAGGCAACAAACGCAAGTTGGGCAAACGCTTGGCATCTATTTCTAATTGTTGCTTCACACCTGCCGCCACTTCTAATTTTTCAGAAATGAAGAAATCGACTGTGGTGGGCGAAGTGGGGGCACGTTGAATGTCTGCGTTTTTGATTTCACGGGTGAGGAACAGGTCGTAGGCACTGCCCTTGCCCACTGCAATGCGAATGCCCTTTTTGTCGACCTGATCATTGCTCGTCAAAGGTGAATTGTTGGCCACCAAGTAACTGCCCTCAATGAGTACATAGGGGCCTGTGAAGGAAATGCCTTGGCCGCGCACTGGGTCAATGGCAAAAAATCCAAAGTCAGCCTTTTCGTTGGTTACGCCTTCCACCGATTTTCCCGCAGCGTCAAACACAATCAAACTCAAAGGCACTCCCAAACGTTTGGCCAGTTCAGTTGCCAAATCAATTGAGACGCCCACAGGTTGGCCATTGGCGTCTTTGTTGGCCAAGATGGGATTGCCCAGATTGATGGAGGCTCGCAAAGTGCCAGTGGGGGCAAAAGCCTGCGCCAAAGATGAGGGGGTTTGTGCGTTGGAGGACGACATAGGCATGAGTAATTGAAAGGCAGCAAAAGCTGTGGTTAATAAAACAGAATGGGCAGTTTTCATAGGGCGGTCCAAGTGATTGCTTCAAAGTGTGTCAGAACTTGGCTCTCAAGTCTTATGAGAGTTTTTCCGATAGCCTATGAAAAACCCTAGTGTGCAAGTTGAAAAAGCCCTTTAGCATGAAGTTTCCACACACGGAGAGACCATGTTTCTATTTCAAAAAACCCTCAGTTTAGCCCTCACGCTAACCCTTGGCATCTTCTTTGCCACAACGTCCGTCACGGCCCAGGCACAAGCAACAGCCGGTAAAACAGAACTTTTATGGCTAGGCCAAGCTGGCTTCAAAATCAAAACACCTGGCGGCAAAACCATTGTGATTGATCCTTGGCTCACAGGTGGCCCTAAAACGCCAGCCCCTTACAAAACGGACATTGCGGCATTGGGCAAGGTTGATCTGTTGCTGGTGACCCATGCACACGTCGACCACATTGGCGATGCACCTGCCATTGCCAAAGCACAAAATACGGTGTTGTATGGTCCTGCAGACATGGTGACGCCCCTCATCACACTTGGTATCTTGCCTGCCAACCTAGGTCACCGCTTCAACAAAACTGGACACGTGACACCTTTGCCCGGAATCAAAGTCACGGCAGTTCAAGCTGAGCACTCTTCCCTCTTGGTGCACAACAACCCAGCCACCGGCAAAAACGAATCACATCCTGCCGGTGAAGCGGTGGGCTACATCATTCAGATGGAAAACGGATTCAAAATTTGGCACATGGGCGATACCGGCCTCTTTGGCGACATGAAGTTCATCTATGACCGCTACAAGCCAGACTTGGTGCTCATTCCAATTGGTGGCAACTTCACCATGGACCCAGAAGATGCCGCATTTGGCATGAAGACTTGGATTCCTGCCAAATCTGTCATTCCAATGCACTTCGGCTCTAACCCACTGACCAAGGGCACTTCAGCCGAATTCATTGAAGCCATGAAAGGCGCCAACACCAAAGTCATCGTGATGACCGAGGGCCAAACAGTGGAGTTTTAATTTTTATTTGACAGGGCTAACGCAGTCGCCTTGGCCCTGTTTTTTAAAGCAACTGCAAGTTAACGAATAGGTTCGCATAGTGCCCCTGAGAACCAGCATGCTTGCGTTTCGCATGTCGTTGCCCGGAATTGTAAATTTAGGCACAAACACCTTGCCTACTGTTTTGCCATCGTTCAATTCCACATTGGCTGCACTGCACTGAATGGGGCCTTTCAAGCCATTGGTGACTTCAAAGATCAGGGGCTGATCTTCGCCCTTGGCCCATCCTGCATTGACTTTGATTTTTTGCAACTCTGTTTTACTGAGTGGCACTTCTAAAACTTCTTCGGTGGCAAAAGGATTCCAAGCCAAGGCCTGAACGGAAATTAGCAGAACAAAAAGAAAGGGCATGCGACGCATGCCCTCAATTCTAGTAGCTTCTACTTAGAATTTTGTTAAACGCATTTGCGTCAATTCAGCCGTCAGATTGGATGGCACCGGCTTTTAGCCGCTTGAATTCGACATTGAATGACGGCAACACCATCCGTGGTGTACTCCGTCAACACCCATGCATCTTTACCATTCTCTTCAGTTCGGTCCATGGTCGCAAACCCATACTCTGAACGTGAGGCATAGTTGTCCACCACAGCGTCTTTGTAAAGTCGATCTGTCGGCTGAATGACATTGGGGGCAAAGCCTTCGTTCATTGAACCAGAGTTGCCCATCACCAAAGAAACGGGATGATCTGTTTGAAAGCTGATGGCTTCAAACAAATGAATGTGCCCATGCATCGCAACACTGACATTGGCAGGAAATAAACGAGCGGGTTCGATCGAGCTGAAGACCGATTGCAATCCGCCACTGCCACCCGCTTTGAATTTTGTAGCGTCAGGGCCGGGCGCTGCAGCCAGCAAAGGATGGTGATTGATAAAAAAGCTTTCAGGCTTGGTGGCTGCAAGTTGATTGGCAAGTCGAAGCTGCTCTTGGTATTTGATAAATGCTGGATCAGCCGCTTGATAAGCTTTGCCACTGGATTTTGAAGAGTCAAAAACAAGAAATTGTGAGTTCTTTGAAATGCTGGCCACAAAGGGGTCTGAAAAGTCTCCCTTCATGTCATGGGCCGGATCGTTGCAATTGCGCTCTTGCGTCCAGGGCAAGGCATCAACAAATCGGAACCATCCTTGCCCTGCTCTGAAGCAAGACTCGTGATTGCCTCTGACATACAACCAAGGCGCAACACCCAAAAGTGCACGGGCAGGCACAAAAAAGTCATCGCGCCATGCGTCCCAACCATAGCCCCAAGTGGCCCCTGCACAACCTGCTTTACCTTCTGGACAAGGACTTTCACGGTAATGAATATCACCAATGTGCACAACTAAATCGGCTTTCATTTTGGCTGCACTGTTGGCCACCTTTTTAAAGGGCCATTTGTCTGCGTCGTTGCAATCTTGAAATGCATTTTCAGATGCTTTCAAACGACAGCCCGTGTCGGCAATGATCAAAATTCGATTGATTTTCTGAGGTGGCGCTGGCACAGCAACGCCCTCAACGTGAGCTGATTGAACACCCTTGGGCCATTCAGCCTCACAACTGGTGATGTCAAAAACAGATGGCTTGCTATTGGACTGAGCTGAATCAGAGCGAGCAGGCACCACAGCTTGAGGTGCTCTTAAATGCATAGCGACTGGCTTTTGTTTGTCCCAGGTGATCAATGGGCACTGATTGGCCGCTGTTAAAGCACGCACCACCCAGCGATCATTAGGCGCTTGCAAGGTATACACAGAATGAAGGTCAGATGCTGCGGCATTCAACGCACACAAGGCAAAAACACCTAAAGCCACTTGAAGGAAAAAAGCTGAAATCCGATTTTGCGTGTTCATCTTCAAATACCCGTTGATACAAATTAATAACAAGCTACCCAGATTTGATAAACGCCTTCTTTGCCCACCAAGGGAGGCGGAGGCGCTGGAAAAGAAGCCATCTCGACGGCCTTTAAAGCGGCTCGATCTACAGCCCCTAGGCCACTGGCTTGAACAATTTTAGCGTTACTGACAACACCATCGCGCAAATGAAATTCAACGCGTGCACGGCCCTTAAAACCAAGCGCAGCAGCAGGCCCTGGAACCACAAAAGCAGCTTGCACAGCGGCTGCCAACTTGACGTTGTAGGCCAAGGCAGGATCCACCACAGGTGCAGGTGGATTCACGGGTGCAGCTGCAGGTGCTTGAGGCAAGGGAGCAGGCGCAGAAAATGCGGTGGGCTTGGCGACCACGGGAGGTGCAGGCTCTTCTGGAGGTCTGACTTCAGGCACTGCGGGCAAAATGGGCACAACGGCCTTGACCTTAGGCTGAATCTCCGGCACCTTGGTTGGTTTAGGCGGTGGAGGCTGCGCTTCTTTGGGCGCATCCAGCATGGACATGACCAGTGGCATGACTTGAACGATTTCCTCATGAGGGCGCATGATCACCCACCCCACGGCAACACCAACGAGAGCCAGCTCAATCAGCAGTGCTGACCCCAAAGAAGACCAAATCCCTTTAGGATTTGATTTCTTGGACGTGGGCATCCATGCAGTGGTCTGATTCACTGCAAAACTCAACGTGAAACCTGTTTTGCAGCCAAGCCAATTTGAGTGGCGCCACCTAAACGAACCGCATCAACAGCCCTCATGAGGTGCTGCATTGACGCGTCATCGCTACCGGCAATGGTGACTGCCAAATTGACAGGGTCGCGTGATTTGACCAAGGCTGAAATTTCGGTAGGCTCTATCTCTCTACCTTCAGCCAACAACTGACCATTGCTGCGAATTTCAATCAAGAGCTTAGGAGGCGGAATGGCTATGGCGGTACTGCTTGTAGGTAATTTGCTGACCTGTCCAGATGTAGGAATCATCTTTAGGGTCATCATGGCAAAAAAGACCAACAAGAACAACATGATGTCGATCATGGGAATGATCTCAATGCGCGCCTTGCGAGTTTCGAAATAGCGCATTCAAACTGCCTTCAAATTACCGCGAGCATTGGTAGGTTGCTGACTTCCAAAACGGCGGTTCAATATCATCAATTTGAGAATTTCCATTTGGTGCACAATCATTCGCACTTTGGTGGACAACCAATTGAAGAACACCAAGCCGACCATGGCAATGAAAAGTCCTGAAGCGGTTGCAATCAAAGCCTCAGCAATACCACCCGTGACTTGACCCGCGCCATTTTGCAAATCGCCCAGCACTGAAAAAGCGCCGAACATGCCAATGATGGTGCCAAACAAGCCAAGCAATGGCGCCAGAGTAATGACGGTATCAAGCACCCACAAGGAACGGTCTAAGGTGGGCACTTCGCGCATGATGGCTTCTTCTAAGTGACCCGCGCAAGCATCACGATCAGAAGTGTCTGGCTCAATCAAAGATGCATGAACCACACTTGCATGCGGCAAATTTTCATGCTTTTGCAATGCTTGCAACAACACTTCTTTGTTCAAGGCAGAACCATCGTGTAACAAATCAATGAGGCTCTCACCGTCTTGTTGCATTTTGGACAAGTAACGGCTTCGCTCGATGATGACAGTTAAGGCCACCAACAAGAGCAAAGCCATGAGATACAGCGTACCGCCAGAGGCGTTCGCCAGTTCAAACAGCTTGCTCAGTGTCATACTTAGAAATCAGCTTTAACTGAAATTTGAGCACTGCGTGGCGCTTGGTAAATGTAGGTGTCGTAGGCTGTGCCTGTGACAGTAGAACTGGCCGCAGTAATGGCTGTGGTTTTTTGGCTGTTAGCCAAATTGAACACATTCAACTGAACTTTGACAGTTTTGAATTGAGCCACATTCTTCATACTGTAAGACACGCCGAAATCAAGGTTATCGTAGGCTACGGTTTTGTAGAAGTCGTAGTAAGCCTGATTGGTAAAGTCTTTTTGGTACACAGCGCCCGTGCGCTTCAAGATCAAAGAAGAAGCCCAAGGACCTTGTGCAAACAAACCACCAATAGCCGCTGTCATTTCTGGTGCACCAGAAATTTGCTTGCCTGTATCGTTGGCCAGCGCTTTGTTGATGGAGCCATTGGCAAACACAGAGAAGCCACCGTCAACGACATAAGCCATTTGACCTTCAACACCTTTGTAAGTGGCGCCGCCAATGTTGATGAAGGCTGCATTGGCACCGGTCAAACCATTGGACACCAATTTGTTGGTGAAGTTGATTTGGTAGATGTCCAAGTCCCAAGTCATTTTGTCAGACTTGCCAACCACACCCAACTGGTAGTTGGTTGATTTTTGGGGCACAGAACTGTTCAAGGAAGGGTTGTTGATGTAGAAGGTTTTCAAATCAGGGATTTGGAAGCCTTCAGCGTATTGGCCATACACAGCCAATTCTTTGCTGATCTGCTTGTTAACTGTCAAGAATGGCAGTGTAGCTGTGTAAGTTTTAGAGGCTGAGTGATTCAATTCCCGCGTCGTTTGCTCAACAGGTGACGACACTGAACGGGTGATATTGACTGCCTT
>CAIODE010000102.1 GCA_903856875.1 uncultured Burkholderiales bacterium | reverse complement strand
TGTCGGCGTGGTCGCAATTCGGGCTTTTCCGGTGGCCGCGCCCGATGAGGCAATTTCCATCGTCGATGATCACGGACATGAACTGGTATGGATTGCACAATTGGCCGACTTGTCAGAGGCCTTGCGCACCCGCGTGCGCCAAGCCTTGAGCGAGCGCGAGTTCATGCCGCTGATACAGAAACTGCATGGCGTGAGCAGCTTTGCAACGCCCAGTTCCTGGGACATAGAAACCGATCGCGGCCCGACGCAATTGGTTTTAAAAGGCGAAGAAGACATTCGCCGCTTGTCAGCTTCGGTATTGCTGGTGACGGATGGTCATGGTGTGCAGTTTCTCATTCGAGATTTGGCACTGATGGACCGCTACTCTCGAAAACTGCTTGACCGCTTTTTATAATTTACTGCGACAACTGGCGTGCACATCTAACTTTTCTTGGTAAACCTCACTGCTGATGTTCATCAGTCCTATGACCGAATGGAAATAGTTGTCATGAGTCAGGGCGGTGTCTGTTTTGTTTTTCAAACAAGTCTGTACCAAACCAGATTGTTTTTCAAAACCAGGTGATAACCAAGTGATCCAAGGAACACGCTTTTGGACATCGGGTGCCATGCGATAGGGCAGTCCGTGCAGGTACAAATTGTTTTCACCCAAGGATTCTCCATGGTCCGAGACATACAGCAAAGCGGGCGCTGTTGTGGCCTCTGATTTCTTGAGCCATTGAATGGCTTGTCCTAAAAAATAATCGGTGTACAAAATGGTGTTGTCAAACGAATTGACCACCTGCTCGCGCGAACATTCTTGTAGAGCATTGCTCTTGCACTCGGGCTGGAATTTTTTGAAATTGTCGGGCACCCGTTTGTAATAGGCAGGGCCATGGCTGCCCATCTGGTGCATCACGATCACCACACCTTTGGCGCGGCGTTCTGCTGGCAGTGCTTGAATGCGTTGATCAAGTTCTTGCAGCATGATTTCGTCAAAGCATTCACCGTCTTTGCACAAAGTAGGGTGCTTCAATTCTTTGGTGAGGGCATGGGGTACGCGTTCACAGACGCCTTTGCAGCCAGATTGGTTGTCGATCCAAAGGACAGCCAAGCCTGCATGATTCAAAACATCGATCAAGCTTTCGTAATTGTATTTTCGCGCCTCAAATTCTTCTTTGCCTAGATGAGAAAACATGCAAGGCACCGAGGTGGCTGTGCTGGTGCCACAGGACATCACACCCTTCAAACTGATGATATTTTCTTTGGCCAATTCTGGTGATGTCATGCGTTCATAGCCATTGACACCAAAGTTGGCCATGCGGGCAGTTTCACCTAAGACCAATAACAAAAGGGGTGGTTTGTCGGTCGGCTTGAGCGCTGTAACTTTGGCGTCGCGTCCTATGGGCAGTAATGTTTGACTGCTGCGCTGGAAAGGCTTGGCAGCCACCATGCCAATGGCGTAGAAGCTGTTCAAAGGATTGACCAAATAACGCAACTGAGTGTGATTGCGCATGATCGATGAAAAATCTTGAAACACAGCCAGGGAAGTTGCAACGATGACAACAAGCGAAGCCACGCCAACAAGGGTGTTGTTCAAAGCTTGTTGGCTCCAGCGCAAAGTTCTCACCGGCGTTTTCCAAAGTACCCAGCAAGGCAAAATTCCTAGCAGAAAGAGACTGATCAGCATGCGCCAATTCATCAAATCCAATGCTTCTTTGGTGTCTGTTTGAGCCACGTTGGCGATCATGGTGCTGTC
>CAIODE010000101.1 GCA_903856875.1 uncultured Burkholderiales bacterium | reverse complement strand
GGCTCACTTTTTATGATGTGCGGGGCCTACACCTTGAGTCAAAACGGCCATGTCCGCGGTGACTTTTTCTATGGGAGCGCCTCTCCTCGGACTCAGGCTTCACTCGATTTAGTGCTCTACATTTTGTTTTTCATCCCAGGCATTCTTGCCCTCACTTGGGCTGGTTGGAGTTATGCCAGCGATTCTTGGTATATCCGCGAGCACACATTTAACGCTGACCCATTACCTTTATACCCCTTTAAGTCCGTCATTCCGATAGCAGGCTTTGTAGTGCTGATGCAAGGCGTTGCTGAAATCGTACGCAGCGTGGTCTGCCTTAAAACTGGGGTATGGCCAGAGCGTCTTAAAGATGCCAACGAGATCGATGTGGTCGAGCAGCAACTTTCCGCCAGCGTTTATGTGGACGAAGACGCTAAGCGTGACGCAATCGCGCGCGCCAAAAGCATTGACGAAGAAGCCCACCAACGTGGCCACCTCGCATCCAAAGGAGATCACGCATGAGCGAGCCAGCACTCGGCCTGACCATGTTGGCCCTCATCGTGGTGGTCATCATGATGGGCTTTCCTACCGCCTTCACCCTCATGGGGTTGGGTATGGTGTTTGGCTTCACCGCCTTCTACGACCCTAGCCAGCCTTGGCTCGACAACAAAGTTTTTAACCTGATGGTTCAACGCACTTTTGGTGCGATGACGAACGATGTTCTGCTCTCTATCCCGCTCTTTGTGCTCATGGGCTATGTGATGGAACGAGGGGCGCTCGTCGACAAGATGTTCCACAGCGTGCAACTCGCGTTCCGTCGTGTTCCCGGTTCTTTGGCCGTTGCCACGCTGGTGATTTGTACCTTCTGGGGTATCGCCAGTGGCTTGGTAGGCGCAGTAGTGGTGCTAATGGGTGTGATTGCCATGCGCCCCATGCTCAACGCTGGTTACGACACGCGTTTAGCTGCAGGTGTGATTACTGCTGGAGGCACACTGGGCATTTTGATTCCACCCTCGGTGATGATCATTGTCTACGCTGCTGTTGCTGGCCAATCGGTCGTCAAGTTGTATGCGGCGGCCATGTTCCCAGGCTTCTTCTTAGCATTTTTGTATTTGGTCTATGTGATCGGTTGGGTTTTGATCGACCCCAAAATAGCGCCCAAATTACCTGAAGAAAAACTCAGAACACCCGTTTCACCTTGGCTACAAGCCTTGGGCCAACAGTACTCGCCGCGCATTCTGCCCGCGTTAATTACTGCCGTGTTGCGCCCGCAGCACGCATTGCAAATCCAAGTGGCTCAATTGCGCGTGACCTGGTGGTTGCTAGTCAAAACCTTGATGATGAGTTTGGTGCCCGTGATCACCGTCTTGGTTACTTTGGCCTCCGTCTGGTGGTTTGTGGTGATCCATTCGCAAGCCGAAAATAACGCAGCCGATGCAGCCAAAGCCGCCATCTCTCAACCTGCACAAGCAGATAGCAACACCGCCCTCAAAGAAGCCTCCCCACAAGGTGGCGTTACAGAGCCGTCCGGTGCAAGCAATGGTGTGAAAGAGCCACCAGGCGCAACTAGTAACGGTGTCCAAGAGCCGCCTGGCGCCAGCAATGGCCTGCAAGAACCTCCCGGCGCAGAGACCGCCCGCGTGTCACCCGGCGCGAATGATGTGCAACTTCCACCAGGCGCGGAGTCAGACACCAAGAATGCGGCTCGAGCCGACGAGGACGCACCGTTGCAAGCCTTGGGCGATGGGGATACATCCGAGGCACCAAGAACAGAGCCCGTCCCTGAGAACTTCTATACCGGCTTCTACATCAGCTGCGTTTTACTGGCTGCGCTTTTGGTCTGGTACTACAAAGGCTTTGATGGCGAGCAGTATGAAATCTTGAGCATGCTCGTCAAGTCAGTCATGCCCTTGGGCATATTGACTGTTATTGTGCTGGGAGTCATTCTTCTAGGCGTCACCACTGCCACGGAATCAGCAGCCGTGGGAGCGGCAGGTGCGTTTGTCATGGCTTGGGCCTCTGGGTCTTTGAACTTCCAACGCACCAAAGAGGCCGTTTTCCTCACCGCCAAAACCACCTCGATGGTGTGTTGGTTGTTCGTAGGCTCAGCGTTGTTCTCTGCCGTGTTCGCCATCTTGGGCGGTCAGCGCTTGGTCGAAGAATGGGTGATGGCCATGGACCTGTCTCCCATCCAGTTCATGCTGCTGTCGCAGGCGATCATTTTTGTGCTCGGCTGGCCACTGGAGTGGACCGAAATCATTGTTATTTTTGTGCCGATCTTCTTGCCTTTGTTAACGCACTTCCAAATCGACCCGATTTTGTGGGGCGTACTGGTCTTCGTGAACTTGCAAGCCGCTTTCCTCTCGCCACCCGTTGCAATGTCAGCCTTCTATTTGAAGGGCGTCTCACCACCGCATGTGACCATCAATCAGATTTTTGCGGGCATGATGCCTTACATG